>NZ_JBFROH010000032.1:94112-292864 GCF_041471425.1 Vibrio sp. 10N.261.52.C2
CAGCCATCCCTCCAGTGGCGTGAATAATATAAGGGGTGGAGGATCTTGTAAACCCTTAATTTTCATAATTTTGTTTTGTTGCTTGTTTTCTAATCATTCACGGCAATAAAAAAGGGAAGCCATTGGCTTCCCTTTGCTGTTTGCTGATTATTTAGTCATTTTTTGTGTAGAAACGCTGTAGCTCTGTCAGGCCTTGCATCAACACAGGTAAGCGAGGGCTTACGTTTTTCAGGCGCTTGTAATTTTGGTCGTACAATTTGTAGTTACCAAATTTATCCAACACCGTTGTTTGCTGGTCAGTAACAAGAGCAAGTTCACGAGAGTCGCCCGCGAGAATCCACTTTCTGTTACGTTCATTAAACAGGCTGCGACCACTACTGAAATCTGTTGGGTTCGAAGATACACCCAATAGCTCTTGCATCAGTGTTACTGACACGTCTAGATGACTAGAACGGTGGGTGTATTCAGAAGCAGACTTGCCAGGCCAGCTGATAAACAGTGGTACTTGTAACTGATAACGACTGTAGTTGGAGTTTGCACCCCAGCTGTTGGTTTTGGTTTCGTTAAACTCAGTACCGTGGTTAGAGGTAATGATAACCACCGTGTTATCGGCAAGCTCTAAGCGTTCCAGTTCAGCGTAGATAGTTGCTAGCTGAGCATCGGCCGCTGTCGCCGACTTTTGATAATCTGCAGCAAAACGTTCTGCTGTTGTTAACGTTGAGTCCGACTCTGAACTTGAATCGTAGCTGGCGAAGTTATCCAGTGTAGTCAGTTCAATAAAGTTAAACCAAGGGCGTTTAGCTTGTGGTGATTGAATCCAATCAGACCAAGCTTTGATTGCACTCTGGTCATCATAAGTTGCTTGCTGTGGCATAACATCACGGCCTCGGAAGATAATATCCGAGTAAAGTGTATCGCTAAAGTTGTCGCCGCTGAAAGCAGCAAACTTATAATCGTGATTATCTAATACATCCAACAGTACTGCGCTTGACCCTTGAGCTTCGATGCTGCTTGCGTAGCTGCTCGGCAGGCCGTAGAACAAGCCGAAAATACCAAACATATCGTTACTTGAACTGTAGTGGTTGGTGAAGTTGATCGACTGTTGTGCGTAAGCATAGCTGTTTGGCATCGCTGTCGCATTTAGTGCGTCAGCGCGAAGGTTGTTCACACTCACCATCAGGATATTAAGATCATCACTGCGGCGGTTGTATTGAATTTTTTCTAGCGGATAGCTAACTAGGTTTACGTTCTCTTTGTTCGCTTCTAAACGCTCAAGGTACTCTTCACGATCTAATAGGCCATGTTTTTCCATAAAGCTTTTCGCTGTCATTGGGTAAGACAGTGGGAAGTTCGCTTTCTGGCTAGTAATTGGGTTATAGAAATACGCATCAGCCCACATGTAGGTCAAGTGGCTGCTGATGAAACACAAGAAGAAGACGGCAGTAATTGGACGGCCAATGTGTTTATGAGATAGTTTACGCTGCTTACGCCAAACCCATTCAGACAGACCAAGCTGTAATAAGAAGATAAATGGCATAACAATAAAGAGGTGCTGCAAATCAGACGTGAATGCAGATTCCTCTCCACTGAATAAAACCTCCCACACGACAGGCGTCAGGTGGAGGTTTATATTTTGATACGTTTGGGTATCAATCAGTAGGACAGTTAAACCTATGGTCGCAAAACAAACCGCAACCAAACGTAATAACTTCCTCGACGGAAGAATAAAAGTGAGCGGGAACAGCACTAATAGATAGAGCGCGAACACTAAAAAGCCAAAATGACCAACCCACGATGCAGCCAAATAAAATTGACCTAGCAAGGTTTCTGGCCAAGCAGATTGAGTAATATAACGAGTACCAATCAACATCGCAGCAATGATGTTGAAAAATGCAAACCAGTGACCCCAACCAACTAGTCGAGATACACGATCGCTATATGAGTTTGCGCTGTCTACCATTTATAATTCTTTTATCCGTCAATCAAATTTAGTGAGACTTTTTATCTTCAAGAGAAGAAATTAAAGCCTCGGCAAATTTTTCAGCAATTCCTTTGCGTTGTGAAGCAGCAACATTCTGATTTAAGACATTGGTTGCGATATTTCCAGCGATCATCAGTGAAAGTTCTGGCGAAGCTTTGTGCTTAGATAGTACAGCACCTACTTCAGCTAGGATTTTTTCAACTTGATCATCTGTGTATTTAGATATAATCGGCATAAGGACTCTAATAATGATAGTAAAAGCGGCTTATGATAACCTACTATGCACGACAACTGAAACCTGAACGGTAATATTTTCACTATGAGCCTTCACCTTTCCAACGTAATTTTACACCAGCTGAGTAAGAACGATCAGGATGAGCTGATTGTTAACTATCGTGCTGAATCTCTAGAAAACGATGCTTCATCTGAAAGCCTAGTTGCTGAACTTCACCGTGTTTTTAATTCAAAAGCAGGCAAAGGGTTTGGTTCTTTCAAATCTGACAGCGAATTCCAGCAGTGGTTGCATCAACTTCGTGCTGGTGAGACAAACTTTTACGATTTTTCTCAAAAGAGTGCGCAACGTCTAAAAGACGAACTATCAAAGTATCCATTCGCTGACGAAGGTATCTTGGTAATGGCTGAATATCAGTCACTTGCAACAGATTACCTTTTCATTGGTTTATTGCCTTCAAACCAAAGCCTAAAGGTAACAGAAGGGCTTGATATTAGTGCGACTGACTACCTTGATATCTCAAAAATGGATATCGCGGCTCGTCTAGACCTTTCAACTTATGAGACTGATAAAGAGTCAAACCGTTACTTAACTTACATTAAAGGACGTGTTGGCCGTAAAGTCGCGGATTTCTTTTTAGATTTCTTACAAGCTGAAGTTGGTTTGGATGCGAAACAGCAGAACCAAGTACTGATGCAAGCGGTAGAAGACTTCGTTTCTGACTCTAAATTAGAGAAAGAAGAAGCGATCAGCTACAAAAAGCAGGTTGCGGATTACTGTAACGAGCAGCTTAAAGCGGGCGATGAAGTACAAGTTCGTGAACTTTCTGGTGAGTTGCCAGCAAGCACAGATGGCACAAGCTTCTTTGACTATACTAGTGAGCAAGGCTACGAGTTAGAAGACAGCTTCCCAGCCGATCGCGCAACTATGCGTAAACTAACAAAATTTGTTGGTGCTGGTGGCGGTTTGAATGTTAGTTTTGATAGTCTGCTTCTAGGCGAACGTATCTTTTACGATCCGGAGACAGACACGCTTACGATTAAAGGCACTCCACCGAACTTACGTGACCAACTGACTCGCAATAAGTCATAGTCCGAAGTTAACGGATAAAAGCGGCAGCAGGATGTTGTCGCTTATTTTGTGCTCAATCTTTTAGTAAGTGTCATGGCTTCAAGTTAACACGCACAAGGAATATAGATGGAACAATCAGTAGCAAAGCCCAAACGCTTTAAAAAACCAGCGACCTTCTTGGTTGTGCTCTTGGCTCTGTGGCTACTTCCTTCATTGGCTCTTCTTAATCTAAGCCGTTCCTACACCAATTCTCTTGCTCAAATCGAAGAGCTCGGTATTCGAGTCAACGAATTGAGGCAATCGCTCTATTTCTCAGAACCGCTTCGAGTCTCTCGTATCAATGATCTCGCACTCGACGCTCAGTTAGTTTATTCGATCCGACTGCAGATTGAATCTGATTTCCAACACGCCTTGTTTCGTCCTGATGTGAACCAACTGTTGTACGTAGCCGATCAGTTCCTAGAAAAGTTCGATGAGTTCATTCCGATCGAAAGCCAAGTTCAAGACATTGTTGATAACATTAAGATGTTGCGTGCTGATAAAGAGCTTTCCCCTAAGCTAAAGCCACTATTAAATGAATTCGGAGTTGTGGTATTTGAAGCAATGTACTCTGACAATCAAAGTTCGTCAGCGACTTATCGAGCCTTTGATTCCATTCTAGAAAAATCTTATTCATTAGAAACCGAAGAACAAGATGCACTCCAACAACTACTGGCTGATGCGTCAGCATTGTTGAGTGATTACGCTCAGCTTAACTATTTGGTTGATAAGATTAAGAAAAACTCAGTAAATGAACAGATCATAAAACTCGAAGCTGAGTTCCATGATCGTCAATTCAACCTATTGTTGGTGATGCTAGGCTTAAGCTTGGTGGCGATGAGCGGGATAGTGTTTTGGGGCGTTAGGTCCACAAAAACGATGAAAGAAGCAGACCAAGAACTCAGCTCTGAACTAGAAATTAATTCAAGTAAGGAAGACGCTTCTTATAGCGATGTTGTTTCCTCAGCAGTGAAACAAGCAGATAGTGACGCTTATGTATCCGAGAACAGGCCAACGCGCCAGTCTTCCGACTCTCAACCTCCGCAGAGCGTTAACGTTACAAGCCAACCCGTTGTACCGCAATACTCTATTCAGCAAGTCCCTGAACAGGCGCCAGTAGTAGAGAAACACGTTGCCAGTGTCACAGATTCAAAGCCTGCGATTGATATCGAAGACATGTTAGAAACGCTCGATGGTGATGCTGAGTCTGTCGAACTCTTGCTTGGTGTGTTTGTACAAGACCACGCAGGTGACTACGAGAAGTTTAAGTCTTTGTTGACCAAAGATGAAACCTCCGCGGCTCGCATTGTACATAGCTTAAAAGGCGTGGCTGGCAGTATTAAAGCGTCTCGGTTAGCCATCATTGCCGCAACCATTGAAATGACAATGAAGCAGTCCAGAGCGATCAGTGAACATGATTTAGCTGAACTAGAGCAGGCTATAAAAGCCTCTGTGGATTCTGCTCATGAATATTTAGACAGTCAGCGTTAACTTTTACAGGGTTTTTGACAATACTCTGACGAAGCGCTCATACAATCAGCGCCCCTAGTCTTTGTCAGAGGTTTATATGTTACGAGTTTCGAGTCGAAGTTGGATGGTGTTGGTGCTTAGCATTGTGCTAAGTGGTTGTTCTCTCTTAGAAGTTAAGTTAGATAGTCAAACGACGCCTCTCACTCAACAAGAGTTAAATGCTCGGCTCATGACGCGTGAATACGCCAAGATGTTTTTTACACGAGTAGAAGACTCGGCCGATCTCATCGCGCAATCTTACCCTGCTGATGACACCTTACATCAATCTTATGTGTTGCTTTGGAAGATCTATGCAGAGCAGGGCTTACAACAAGCGGCTTACCAAACTTCCCCTATGTCTGCGTTAATTGACTCGTGGGTTTTCACTGCCCAAATGAATCAGTTTTATAGCCAAGGCGACGGCGCGGATCTGTTCGCGACGGATGATGCAGTAGAGACCGCTCGTTTTCTTGATCAAGAAGCCGAGAAGCTGGCAAAGGGTGTATTGAGTTCGAGTGATTTCAAAAACAGCAAAGCGTTCGTTGCGCAGTTTTCTGCTAGCCACCCATTTAAAGACCTCACATTCAGAAGCACACCTGCTTACCGTGAATGGCTAAATTACCTTGGTAAAGACGAGTCGCAAATCGTCCAGAGCTTAGGCACCATGCCAGAAGCAATGAGTGACGCATCTGATCGTTTAAGCCTTATGGCTGACCAGACACCGAAACTGATGACGTGGAAAGCTGAGTTGGTTGCATTGAATAGCTCGCTAACGGGTGAAGACCTATCGATGACGCTAGAAAGCCTTCGTCAAACATCAGCAAGCATGCAAGACTTTATTGAGAACAACCCAGAATACATGCAAACGCTAGCCTCTATTATGTCGACAGAAATGCAGCCATTGCTCAATGATCTTAGTGACAAAACAGACCAAAAACTGGCGATGTTGAGCGATGAACGTGTGGCTTTAGAAAAAATGGTGACACGTGAGAGAGAAGCACTTGTAGAGATGATTGCGAAAGAGCGCATCGAGATTGCGGGTATTGTGACTTCAGAGAGAGAACTGTTCACACAAGACCTTGATCGCGTCTCTCAAGAGGTGGTGGTACTTGCGATTGATAAACTGATGGAGTTAATCAAAGGTGTGATTATCTACTTCATCCTGTTTATCTTAGTGGTGTTCTTTGCTCCGTTAGGTATCGGTTACTGGTTGGGTAAACGAACCGCCAACAAATAAGTAAATCAGCAGATCAAAAAAGAGCGCCCTAGGGCGCTCTTTTTGCATTTAACCATTAACGTTTTGAGTTATGTTCGAAAGCGTTAGCTCCTGAACTTAAGCTTGTTGCTTGCTTAACTCTGTTGCTTCTTCAGCTTCAAACGCTGGTGCTGTTGGTTCACACTTATCAACGAACCAACCCATGTAAGATGTCACGATAGTCACGATGATACAGATGAAGCTTAACCACATGAACGGTGCGTAAGACAGCGTCGCAACACCAAGAATACTCGCCATGTAGATACCGTTATCACTCCACGGAACCATACCCGACGTTAACGTGCCACCAAACTCAGCATTACGCGATAGGTTCTTACGTTTGTAGCCTAAACGGTCGTAGTTTTTCGCACAGATTTTTGGTGTAAGGATTAACGATACGTACATTGCAGAACCGAATACGTTACCCATGAAAGCCGTACCAATTGTGCTAGTCGCTAGTGAACCTGCGCTGTTTACGCGGCGCTCAAACACCTTAGCGATTGTCTCTAGTACGCCCACTTTATCCAGTAAGCCACCAAAACCTAGACCAAATACGATAACCGCAACTGAACCCAGCATTGAAGACATGCCGCCACGGTTAAGAATCGAATCAATAAACTCTACGCCAGATGAGATTGAGAACGGTGCCCAAGCCGTGTTGAATGCCGTTAGGAAGTCGATATCTTGGATCATGACTGCCCAGATAATACCCAGCAGAGAACCAAAACTGATGACCGGGAATGAAGGCATACGGAAAGCCAACAGACCAAGCACGATAAGTACCGGAACGAATGAGTAAGGCGTGATGTAGAACTGAACTTCCATTGCTTTGATTACAGAGTCTACTTGGCTCATGTCAACGTTGCCCGCGTAGTGGAAACCAAACGCAGTAAACATGATGCCTGTAATCACGTAGCTGATTAACGCAACTGGAAGCATGCCCTTGATGTGTTCAACCACTTCAACACCAGACATTGAAGAAGCCAGAATCACTGAATCAGAAAGCGGAGACATCTTGTCACCGAAGTAACAACCTGACAGCACGGCACCTGCAGTAATCGGTGCTGGAACACCTAGACCTTGGCCGATACCCATCATCGCGATACCTGCTGTACCCGCAGCACCCCAAGAAGTACCGGTCGCCAATGCAGTTAGAGAACAGATGATCATGGTCGCTAAAAGGAAGATAGAAGGGTGGATAGCTTTCAGACCATAGTAAATGATAGTAGGTACGATCCCGCCTGAGATCCAAGTACCAACAAGAGCGCCAACGGCTAAAAGTATTAAAACTGCGCCTAAGCCATTGGATATTCCTTTGAGTGCTGCTTTTTCTAAGTCTTTGTATTGGTGTCCAAGACGAATACCAAGAACCATGATAATGAACCAGCCAATATACAAGGCAAGTTGAATTGGAAGGTCAAGCTTTGCAGTAAAGGAAAAAGCAAGGGATAGAAATAGTCCTAACGCGATGAATACCTGCAATAGGTTCGGTAGGCGAGTTTTACTCTGCTTCATAAAAGCCTCTTGTGATTTCGAGCATTTATAGTGCTTCGTTATAGTGTGTGGTGCAAAATGGACACTACAGTAATTAGTTTATTATATCGAAAAAATACGTCTAAGTTGTGATATTTGACTGTTAACTCAATCAATTGTGGTTTCATAATCTAAAATTTTGTTAAATTCATGATGGTTACATGTTGAAATCTGTCGCACGTTATTTTCGTTTTGTAAAATAAAACTCTGATTAACCTTGGTTTAAAAGAGGGATTTACTGTTTGTGATGAGCGTCGATTGAATCGATTTTGGCGATGTAAATGTTTGAATTTGACGATAATGGGCGCTTAATCAATGAGGTGAAGATGGAATGTCGATACAGGGATAACTGCACGATTCATTACGTTCACTTAAAAGAAACGAAAAAGTTACACTTTTTGACAAAAAGCGCTTGAGTTCTGTTTCTGAAAAACTTATAGATGGGGGAGAGCAATTTTTAATTTATACATGGAGAGTGAGCGATGAGAGTAGGTCTAGTTGGTTGGCGCGGTATGGTTGGTTCTGTACTGATGCAACGTATGGTTGAAGAGAAAGACTTCGACTTGATTGAGCCTGTTTATTACAGCACATCTCAGATTGGTATTCCTGCCCCTGTTCTAGGTGGTAAAGATGCGGGTCTACTTCAAGACGCTTTTGATATTGATAGCCTAAAACAGCTTGATGCTGTGATTACCTGTCAAGGCGGCGATTACACATCAAAAGTATACCCAGCACTGCGTCAAGCAGGTTGGAAAGGTTACTGGATTGATGCAGCTTCTACTCTGCGTATGGACGCTGATTCAATCATCACTCTTGATCCTGTTAACTTGGCTCAAATTCAGCAAGGCATTCACAGTGGCACCAACACGTTCGTTGGCGGTAACTGTACTGTGAGCTTAATGCTTATGGCTCTAGGTGGCCTATACGAGAAAGGCATGGTTGAGTGGATGAGTGCCATGACTTATCAAGCAGCTTCGGGTGCGGGTGCTAAGAACATGCGTGAGCTGATCTCACAAATGGGTGTGATCAACGACAGCGTAAGTTCTGAGTTAGCAAACCCTTCAAGTTCAATTCTTGATATCGATAAGAAAGTGGCTGATACGATTCGTTCATCTTCATTCCCAACAGACCAATTTGGTGCTCCGCTTGCGGGCTCACTGATTCCTTGGATCGATGTGAAGCGTGAAAACGGTCAGAGTAAAGAAGAGTGGAAAGCCGGTGTTGAAGCGAACAAGATTCTTGGTCTAGATGGTCAGCCAATCCCAATTGATGGTACTTGTGTACGAATCGGTGCAATGCGTTGTCACGCTCAAGCACTAACGATCAAGCTTAAGCAAGACGTGCCAATGGACGAGATCGAAGAGATCATCGCAACGCACAATGATTGGGTTAAAGTGATTCCTAATGACCGCGACATCACGGCACAGGAGCTAACACCAGCGAAAGTAACAGGCACAATGTCTGTACCTGTAGGTCGTCTGCGTAAGATGTCGATGGGTAACGACTTCCTAAACGCCTTCACGGTTGGTGACCAACTACTTTGGGGTGCTGCAGAACCACTACGTCGTACTCTACGCATTATCCTTGCTGAGAAAGCGTAACTGCTTCATTTTTGAGAATAATTAACGAAGAAGCGCCTTAGGGCGCTTTTTTTGTTTCTGATGACAGAAGCCTGACTTTAAAACCTTACCTTTCGTGCGTCTTAAAGTTGGAGCTAGAAAATGAAGCAAACCTTAAAGGTTTTACTCTTATCGAGTTGATTGTTGTTATCGTCATTATTGGTGTTTTAGCGGTTGTTGCAGCACCTAGGTTTTTAAACATACAACATGACGCTAGGGCTTCGGTTATGGAAGGGCTAGGAGCATCGGTCCATACTGCGGCTGATTTGGCATTTGAAAAAGCCGCAGTAGAAGGTATGGAAGACCAAGAATCATATTTGATTCCTGAGTACGGGCGAGTGAAGTTTGGTTACCCCGCGGTTGAAAAAGGGGGAATGGAGAACTTTTTAGCGATTGATTCAGGGTTTCATGACCTGACGACTGAATGGACATGGGCAGCGCATAATAATGGGCCTGTGACCGACCCTGACCTGTGGCTGATTACCCGATCGGAATATTTGTCGGACGTTCTTCCTAATGACTTCAATACCGCTATCGAGAAGACCCAATGCTATGTGAAATACACGGCTGCAATGGAAGTAAATGATGGCTACCAAGTGGAAGTTTTCACAGATGGCTGTTAGTTGCTTTAGTTAGATAGTTAACAAAACAAAAAGAGCTCTTAGGAGCTCTTTTTTTGGTTTTTATTCGGTCTCGTCGGTGACGACCCGCTTGTCTGGATCTGCTAATTCGCTAGCACAGTGCTTGCAATACATCGCGTCCGAATCATGGCCCGCTCGGTTGCAGTTAGGACACTTAACTAACTCTTTGTGCGAGTTCATCTCATTACTGAGTTCTGCAGTAATGATCCCGGTTGGCACCGCTAAGATAGAGTAACCCAATAGCATGGTCAGTGATGCTATGGCTTTACCAAGCGCGGTCTGCGGCACCATGTCACCATAACCTACCGTAGTGATAGTCACGATGGCCCAATAGATACTGTGAGGAATACTGGTGAAGCCATTGTCAGGACCTTCAATAACAAAGATCAAGGCGCCAAAGATAACCACCAAGATGCCGACGGTGCTAAAGAAGATCAGTATCTTTCGTCGTGCCATTAATAGTGAGCGCAACAGAATATTCGAATCTTGCAGGTAGCGAACCAGCTTTAGAATTCGGAAGATACGCATCACACGCAGCAGTCTCACCACACCCATAAATGAAGCGCCTGGGAAGATGATTGCTAGGTAGGTCGGAAGAATCGCCAATAGGTCAACGACACCATAAAAACTGGTGGCGTAAGATTTTGGCTTTGGGGAGCAATAGAGCCTTAACAAATACTCAAGAGTGAAGAGTGCAGTGAAGGTGTATTCGATATAACGCAGCTGTTGTGACCATTCGGTCATCACATTAGGGATGGATTCTAAGATCAGAACCAACAGCGAAGCCAAGATTGCAACGATCAGAGTTATATCAAATGCACGTCCGGCTGGCGTGTGAGTACCAAAGATAATGACGTACAAATGATGCTTGAGTGGCTTGCGTGACATAAGGAGAGGTTCGTCTTCTGTTAAATGCATTAACAGTCATTATACAAGCTTCATAATAACGAGGCGAGTGAAAGCCCAATTGCTTTACTCGCCTCATCTATATTTCAATATTGTTGCCCTTTATAGAGCAACCGAAATGTTGTTAAACGTTATGCCAAGCCTGGGAACAGATTACGTAGGCCATTGGCGATGAACTCGATGCCCAATGCGCCAAGAATCAGACCCATGATACGAGTGATCACGTTGATACCCGTTTGACCTAAAAAGCGAACGATAACCGGCGCTGAACGGAACAAAAGCCAAGAGCACGTTGCGAATGCGATGATGCTAATGCCGATGCCGACCGTATCAATAGCAGCAGGGTAGCGAGAACCATAAACAATGGTCGAGCTGATTGCACCTGGGCCTGCCATTAGCGGCATAGCAAGTGGAACAACGCCGATCTGCTCTTTGCTGATGTATTCAGACTTCTCTTGTTTGTTCTGCTTATCTTCACCGAGCTTACCGCTCATCATCGAAAATGCGATGCTCAATAACAGTAAGCCACCAGCAACGCGGAATGAATCCAACGAGATGCTAAACATATCAAGCAGCATTTGCCCTGCAACAAGTGACATAATCAAGATCACGGCAACAGCAATATTTGCTTGTAAGGCTGTCCTGTTCCTCTCTTCTGGCGGCATATGAGCAGTAAGAGAAACAAAAACAGGCATGATGCCGATTGGGTTTACGGCAGCAACAAGCCCAAGGAAGAATTGCATAAAAATTGCGAGTTCTAAGCCTTGCATGAGAGCGATCTCCAGTTAGCGTACTTAAGGTTGAAGGGTTGATCTGTGAATAGTTTAGGCGCGTAATGTAAGGGACAAACTCAATTTACGCGAATGAAAAAAACTAACTTGAAATGGGTGATTCTTTTTAGAAAAACTAATTGAATCTCACTTTTGTTTTAAGCCTGTTGCAAGCTAGTTGGTAGTGTTTCATTTTGTAATTTATTATTGAGTAACTGTTAACCGACGCACGAAATTAATAAAAATTATGTCAGAATCTAGCCCGTACAACGCTATGGATATACTCTCAGTAGCACGAATATAGCTGTATACATGTAATTTAACGGACTAAAAATGAAACTTTTTTACAGTTTATTACGCTATGTAGAAAAAAGTTGTCTGTTTGCTTGTTTTTTGCGCGAACGAAAAGTGTGAGTTTAATCTATATAAATCATGCTCTTAAGTTCATTTTTGCGATTGCCTTACTACTTTCTGGTTAATTCTTTTTGGGTAACTGATCTGGGTCAATTTTTTTCACACAGTGAAATAATATACTCAGCCCTGAAAGCAATTTACTAAGAACGCTGGTGTTTAAGGTTAACGGCAAGCAGCGAATTTAATAAAAAGTTTTTAATATTTATTATTTTAGGAGATCCACCATGCCTGTAACTAACTTAGCGGAACTTGATGCTCTAGTAGCTCGCGTTAAAGCAGCACAAGAAGAGTTTGCAACATTCTCTCAAGAGAAAGTAGACGCAATCTTCCGCGCAGCTTCTCTTGCTGCTAACCACGCTCGTATTCCACTTGCTCAACAAGCAGTTGCTGAATCTGGAATGGGTATTGTTGAAGATAAGGTTATCAAAAACCACTTTGCATCTGAATTTATCTACAACAAATACAAAGACGAAAAAACATGTGGCATCTTAGAAGAAGATGACAACCTAGGCACAATGACTATCGCTGAGCCTGTAGGTATCATCTGTGGTATCGTTCCAACAACGAACCCAACTTCTACAGCAATCTTCAAATCTCTAATTTCTCTTAAGACACGTAACGGCATCATCTTCTCGCCACACCCACGTGCAAAGAACTCAACTAACGACGCAGCGAAACTAGTTCTAGACGCAGCTGTTGCAGCTGGTGCTCCAAGAGACATCATCGGTTGGATCGACCAACCATCTGTAGAGCTTTCTAACGCGCTTATGAAGCACGACGGTATCGCACTTATCCTTGCTACTGGTGGTCCAGGCATGGTTAAAGCAGCATACTCTTCTGGTAAGCCTGCTATCGGTGTTGGTGCTGGTAACGTTCCTGTCGTTATCGATGAAACAGCTGACATCAAACGTGCTGTAGCATCTATCCTTATGTCTAAGACTTTCGATAACGGTGTAGTATGTGCTTCTGAGCAAGCTGCAATCGTAGTTAGCGAAGTATATGACGAAGTTAAAGAGCGTTTCGCTTCTCACAAAGCTCACGTTCTATCTAAAGCTGACGCTGATAAAGTACGTAAAGTTCTGCTTATCGACGGCAACCTAAACGCTAAAATCGTAGGTCAACCTGCTCCAGCAATCGCTGAAATGGCTGGTGTTAAAGTTCCTGCTGATACAAAAGTACTTGTAGGTGAAGGTCTTGGTAAAGTTTCTTACGATGACGAATTCGCTCACGAGAAACTATCTCCAACTCTAGGTCTATTCCGCGCAGATGACTTCGAAGACGCAGTTGCTCAAGCGGTAACTATGGTTGAAATCGGTGGTATCGGTCACACATCTGGTCTTTACACTAACCAAGATACTAACGCAGACCGCATCCGTTACTTCGGTGACAAGATGAAGACTGCTCGTATCCTAATCAACATCCCGACTACTCACGGTGGTATCGGTGACCTGTACAACTTCAACGTTGCACCTTCTCTAACTCTAGGTTGTGGTTCATGGGGTGGTAACTCTATCTCTGAGAACGTAGGTCCTAAGCACCTTATCAACAAGAAAACTGTAGCGAAGCGAGCTGAAAACATGTTGTGGCACAAACTACCTAAGTCTATCTACTTCCGTCGTGGTAGCCTTCCAATCGCAATGAGCGACCTAGAAGGTAAGAAACGCGCATTCCTAGTAACTGACCGTTTCCTATTCAACAACGGTTACGCAGATGACGTAGTTAGCTTGCTTAAAGCACAAGGCATCGAAGTTCAAACTTTCTTCGACGTTGAAGCGGATCCAACGCTATCTGTTGTTGAGAAAGGCGCTGAAGCAATGAAGAGCTTCCAACCTGACGTAATCCTTGCTCTAGGTGGCGGTTCTCCAATGGATGCTGCTAAGATCATGTGGGTTATGTACGAGCACCCAGAAACTCACTTCGAAGAACTAGCAATGCGCTTTATGGACATCCGTAAACGTATCTACAAGTTCCCTAAAATGGGTCAAAAAGCTGAGCTTGTATGTATCACTACAACTTCAGGTACAGGTTCAGAGGTTACTCCATTCGCTGTTGTTACTGACGACAAGACTGGTGCTAAATACCCACTAGCTGATTACGAAATCACGCCAAACATGGCTATCGTTGATGCGAACCTAGTAATGAACATGCCTAAGTCTCTAACAGCGTTCGGTGGTTACGATGCAGTAACTCACGCTCTTGAAGCTTACGTATCTGTTCTAGCGAACGAGTACTCAGACGGTCAAGCTCTTCAAGCTCTTAAGATGCTTAAAGAATACCTACCATCAAGCTACAAAAATGGTGCGGCTGACCCAATAGCTCGTGAGAAAGTACACAACGCAGCAACTATCGCTGGTGTAGCATTTGCGAACGCATTCCTAGGTGTGTGTCACTCAATGGCTCACAAAATTGGTGCTGAGTTCCACCTACCACACGGTCTTGCTAACGCACTACTTATCTCAAACGTTGTACGTTACAACGCGAACGATAACCCAACTAAGCAGACTGCATTCTCTCAGTACGACCGTCCACAAGCACGTCGTCGTTACGCTGAAGTTGCTGACCACCTAGGCCTAAGCCAAGCTGGTGACCGTACAGCTCAGAAGATTGAACGTCTACTGACTTGGTTAGAAGAGCTTAAAGTTGACCTAGACATCCCACTATCTATCCAAGCTGCGGGTGTTAACGAGTCTGACTTCATCGCTAAACTAGACGAGCTAGCTGTTGAAGCGTTCGATGACCAGTGTACAGGTGCTAACCCACGTTACCCTCTAATCACTGAGCTAAAAGAAGTTCTAACAACTTCTTACTTCGGCCAACCATACGTTGAAGGCGAAACTTTCGAAGGTACTACAGTTATCCTTAAGAAAGCAGACCAAAAGCCAGCTGAAGCGAAAGCGCCAAAAGCTAAAAAAGAAAAAGCTAACGCATAATAAGTAAGCATTAGTTTTGAGATAAGTTTTCGCTAGCACGATACTTATCTATCGGGAAAAGATGAAAGCCCCAGTCGAGAGACTGGGGCTTTTTTTATGTTTGGTTCGTTTGTAAAACGGATTGAGAGGCAATAGCTCTGCTACTTAATATGAGCTGAGCCAGTCATGTTCAATTGGAATAGGGAGTTAAACCTCTGCCGCGACAACTCGCCCACTGAAGTAGTCATTCGAGACAATGTATTCGGTTGTTCTGGTCAGCTCGTCTTGCAGCTGCGCCCAGTGACATCGGTTGAGCTTGCCATCGGAGTTATGAACGGCGGGAACAACGCCACCGACTCGAATGCCAAAGGGAGTCAGCTCTTTCGCCCAACTATGGGTAAAGCCAGTGATCATTGAGTTTGCGCTCTCTAAGCCAGACACATCGTGAAAGTCATCATGAGATATCACATTCACAATCACGCCTTCCTTATCTTCCTCTCGCAATCTCTCAGCACTGATTTGCCCAAATGCGAACAGGGTCGATGCCATCGATGAGAGATCATTAATAAAGCTGCTCACAGGCTGATCGCCAATTAGGCTAGGCATTGGGGAGCTTATCCAGTTATTGACCAGCACATCGGGTGTCGTGTTGAAGGTGGTTTGAATAAAATCATATACGCTGAGAATCGCTTGGCTGTCATTGCCTTTGAGCGTGTAGTGGTAAACAGAGTCAGAAAACCGGGCACACTGTAGATACGTCGCTTTAAGTGCTTCCGTGTCTTTATCACAAAGGATGACGGTGGCTCCAAGGTTAACAAAGTGGTTCGCAATCGCCCCCCCCAGTCGCGAGCCGGCAGATGTCACCAATATGATTGAGCTTTTTATTTCCATCCCAGTACCTAAACAAATCGTCCATGTCGGATAAGGATGGGTTAAAATTTATACAACGGGTGTGAATTGGTTCAAACTAAGGTGTGCCAATTAATAAGTTTTTATGAAGTTAGTGGCACGTCACATTTTGTAGTAACTTCAAGCGGTAACCGACATCAGGTGTTTTTAGGTTGCCTAAGGCTAGTGGTTCGTATCACTCGTGTGAATACTTTGAAGTGTGCGAGTTAGTCGAAGAAGAGCTATGGATAGACAGCGAAAAAGGGAAAGGTAGGCGACCGCTATACTTGAGCTTGAATTTGATACTGACGTTGCGCGGTGGTTAGCTCATTGTAGAGCGTGGCATGTGGCAAATCAGGTAAATGCTTGTTTGCGAGTTTGCGTCGGTCATGACCAGAAAGGTTTTGGTAAACCTCTTCGGGTAAGTCGGCTGTATCTTCAGGCATGAAGGCAAGCGCTTCAGGTTTCAAGTAATGGCTGAGCTTGGCGCTGGCAAGGCTAGCTTGATGAAAATGATTAGATTGCTGAGCTGAAATCTCATATGAAGACTGGTTTGAACGCAGTTGTTGAGGTTCTGCTATGCCAAATTGTTTGCGCAGGCGATCTTCATTTGTCTCTGTGATTTCAATGGTGTCAATTGGCGTGCAATCACGGACATCATTAGAAAACATAGATAACAGCAACGCGAAATCTGCACGGCGACCTTGCTCAACCGCTTGGCTGATCCCGATGCCGAACTTCAGTTCGTTGATGATTCCTGGTTTGTCTAAAGTATGTATTTGCATGTCGCCTCTCATTGGATACACCTTTAACGGCATGGAGTCGGCAAACTTTAGTGTTTAATTACAGGCAAATAGAGAATTTATGTAGGGTTGGGAAGAAGGCTATCAATAGTTCGAGAAATAAGCGCTATTGGCGGGTTTATTACGAAATGTTTAGATTTTGTGGAACACGACAGATACAAAAAAGCTCACGCCGAGGCATGAGCTTTCAATAGATAACTCGCTATAAATAGCGCAGCGTAAGCAATAATTACTTAGCTAGGTTCTCTTCTACGAAAGACCAGTTTACTAGGTTCCAGAATGCAGCCATGTAGTCAGGGCGAACATTGCGGAAATCGATGTAGTAAGCGTGTTCCCATAGGTCAACAGTTAGAAGTGGAGTAACACCTTCTTCTGTTAGAGGAGTAGCAGCGTTAGAAGTGTTAACGATGTCTAGAGAACCGTCAGCTTTCTTAACTAACCAAGTCCAAGAAGAACCGAAGTTGTTGATTGCTGAATCAGTGAATTTCGCTTTGAATTCTTCGAAAGAACCGAATGCAGCGTTGATAGCTTCTGCAACAGCGCCAGTTGGTTCGCCGCCCGCTTTAGGAGCAAGACAGTGCCAGTAGAACGTGTGGTTCCAGATTTGAGCAGCGTTATTGAAAACACCACCAGTAGAAGTCTTAACGATCTCTTCTAGTGTTTTGCCTTCAAACTCAGTACCTGGGATAAGGCCGTTTAGCTTAACAACGTAAGTGTTGTGGTGCTTACCGTGGTGGAAATCTAGCGTTTCTGCTGAGATGTGTGGTTCTAGCGCGTCTTTCGCGTAAGGAAGAGCCGGTAGTTCAAATGCCATTGCTCAATTCTCCATTGATATGAAAGAGTTAACTCTTTCGATTGCTTCCAGTGATATTATTATTCATGGCTCGCTATACTGCCAACCATGGTCAATTTGCTGACTTGCGATATAGTTTAGCAAGTTTTTACTTTATTAAAAGCTTATTTCATTACTTTTGTGTGAATTGTTAGCTTAGCTTGTTAACCGCTTTTTTTATATGGTTTTTATTCTTTTAGTTTGGGGTAGAATAAAGGCAATAAAAGCCGTAATCCATTAACGAGGAAGCAATGGAAACTATCGATAAAATCAAACAGCAAATTGAAGAAAACACTATTCTACTGTACATGAAAGGTTCTCCTAAGCTACCTAGCTGTGGTTTCTCTTCTCAAGCGTCTCAAGCTCTAATGGCATGTGGCGAAAAATTTGCTTACGTAGATATCCTACAAAACCCTGATATCCGTGCAGAGCTTCCTGCTTACGCACAGTGGCCAACTTTCCCACAACTTTGGGTTGAAGGTGAGCTAATCGGTGGTTGTGACATCATTCTTGAGATGTTCCAAAAAGGCGAACTTCAGCCAATCATCAAAGAAGCAGCGGCTAAAGTTGCTGGCGATGACGCTGAATAAGTTCTAGCCTTTGCGCTGAATAGTTAAAATGAGGGGCCTTAATCAGGCTCCTTTTTTGTTTGAATTGATCGAATCATTGACTCGATAAGGAATGAACAATGAACGTAAAACTTCATTATGTGCATGATCCAATGTGCAGCTGGTGTTGGGGTTACAAGCCAACACTTGAGTTATTGAAACAACAATTGCCTGCGAGCATTGAGTTTAACTATGTAGTGGGTGGTTTGGCCCCGGATTCTGATGAGCCAATGTCAGAAGAGATGAAAGGCAAGCTGCAAGCGATTTGGAAGCAGATCGAAGCTAAGTTGGGTACTGAGTTTAACCATGATTTTTGGACAGAGTGCCAACCTGTTCGCAGTACTTACCCTGCGTGCCGTGCCGTGATTGCTGCAGGTTTTCAAGACCACTACGAAGCGATGCTTGAAGCGATTCAACATGCTTACTACCTTCGTGCGATGTTGCCACATAGCCAAGACACACATTTGCAGTTGGCTGAAGAGCTAGGTATGAATGTTCAACAGTTTGAAAATGACCTTTCTAGCAAGTTATTGGAAAGTGAGTTAGATGACCAGCTAGGCTTTAAAGAAGCGATGGGTGTATTTTCTTACCCGACCTTAATGCTTGAAGTGAACGGCATCTTTAGTGAAGTTGAATTGGATTATCATTCAACGGAAGCGACGCTTAAGTCTATTCGCGAAATTTTAGTGAGTAATGCTCCCGCTGCGTAATTCAGCGAGAGTCATCTGTATTCGCAATGATTTCTAAGGCTTACTCATCAGAGTAAGCCTTTTTTGTTTGGTGTCGCTAGTTCAATGAGAGTGAGCGGAAGGAAGAGTAGAATGAATCTCAGAGACAAAAAAGACCGCACGAGGCGGTCTTTATAAAAGTGAGTGTAGGGCTCTTTAACTACAAACCTAATTACAGAACCATGGCTGCAATCCAACCGAATACGATCAGTGGGATGTTGTAGTGCAGGAATGTTGGAACTACGGTTTCCCATACGTGCTCGTGTTGACCATCAGCATTTAGACCAGACGTTGGACCTAATGTTGAGTCAGAAGCCGGAGAGCCCGCATCACCAAGTGCTGCAGCTGTACCTACTAGAGCGATTGTTGCCATAGGCGAGAAGCCAAATGCTGCTGCTAGTGGAACGTAGATGGTAGCAAGGATCGGAATCGTAGAGAACGAAGAACCGATCCCCATTGTTACTAATAGACCAACGATGAGCATAAGCAGTGCTGCTAGAGGCTTGTTGTCGCCGATGCTTGTTGAAAGTGCTTCAACCAGAGATTCAACGCCACCTGTTTGCTTCATAACTGCAGCGAAACCTGCCGCTGCAATCATGATGAAACCGATCATTGCCATCATGTGAACGCCCTTGGTGAAGACATCTTGTGTCTCTTTCCAAGCAATGACGCCACCGAAGGTAAATACCATGAAACCCGCTAGAGCACCGATGATCATAGAGCCCGTCGACAGTTGAACTGTTAGCGCAGCTACGATACCCGCCGCTGCAACTAAGATGTGCTTCTTGTTGATCTCTTTCACTTCTGTTGAAACAACAGTGTGAGAGGTTTCTTTGTATTGGCGAGGCTTACGGTAAGTAAAGAATACTGCAGTAAGGAGACCGAAGATCATGCCTGCTGCTGGTAACAACATTGCCATAGGTACTTGGCTTGCTACAACGTTTTCAAGACCATTGTCGTGAAGGTTTTTAAGCAGGATGTTGTTTAGGAAGATGCCACCAAAACCAATCGGTAACACCATGTAAGGTGTAATCAGACCAAAAGTCAGCACACACGCAACTAGACGACGGTCTAGGTTCATTTTTGCGAATACGCCTAGTAGAGGTGGGATTAAGATTGGGATGAAGGCGATATGTACCGGAATCACGTTTTGCGAAGACATGGTCACTAAGATCAACGACGCAAGCATGCCGTATTTAAGACCAGTCGATGCTGCACTGTTCTCTTTGCCGTGAATGCGTTTGATAACACTTTGAGCAAGGAGATCTGTGATACCAGAACGTGAGATAGCTACAGCGAATGTACCAAGCATAGCGTAGCTAAGTGCAATCGTTGCACCGCCGCCTAATCCACTTTCGAAAGCCGCGACTGCGTCGTTCAAGCTCATACCAGAGGCTACGCCACCGATAATTGCACTGAACGTCAGAGCAACGACTACGTTTACACGCATCAAAGCTAAAACAAGCATGATGCAAACTGAAATTACAACAGGATTCATATTATTCTCGGGATGTTGTGTTTTTTATGAAGGCAATACGAAAAAACGTTTACCGACTCTATTTTTTATTCTTCGTCAACAAGAGGCCAACCACCAAGGGCTTTCCATTTGTTTACAATGCCGCAAAATAACTCTGTGGTTTTTTGCGTATCATACAAAGCAGAGTGTGCTTCTTTGTTGTCAAATTCCATCCCTGCAGTGCGGCAAGCTTTAGCCAAAACGGTTTGACCGTAGGCAAGACCACTAAGAGCTGCAGTGTCAAAAGTAGCAAATGGATGGAAAGGGACGCGTTTAAGCTTACAGCGCTCACTTGCCGCATTAACGAAGTTCAAATCGAATGTAGCGTTGTGAGCAACCATGATTGCGCGACTGCAATCTGAAGCTTTTTGTTCTTTTCTCACTAGCTTGTAGATTTCTTTAAGGGCTTCTTGTTCCGACACAGCACCACGTAATGGGCTAAATGGGTCTTTAATTCCGTTAAAGTCTAATGCTGCCTGCTCTATATTTGCGCCTTCAAAAGGCTCAATGTGAAAATGAAGCGTTGATGCAGGGTGCAGATCTCCGTTCTCATCCATTTTTAATGTAATGGCACAGATTTCTAATAATGCATCGGTTTCAGCGTTAAACCCTGCGGTTTCCACGTCGATGACCACTGGAAAATAGCCGCGAAAGCGTTTTTTTAGGGTCAGAGCTTCGTTTTCTACAGTCATGTTAGCCCAAATAAGTGTGATTAAGGCTGCATTATTGCAGATAATAGCAGTGATAAAAACTAGGGAAGGGCAATAAATCATAAATTACCTAACCCATTACGGCTTGATAATTGCATATTTAAACGTGAGAGAAAAATGCGGCAATTGGCTGCATTGTTAAACGAATTGCTTAAGAGATACTCCACTTTATGAAGAAACAACTCATAACAGGTTCAATGCTATTTTCGCTACTTGTGTCGTCATCGGTCATGGCACAAGAAAAGCGTTACGGAGCATCTCCTCAACAGTCGACATGGGAGATGGTGGCCAACACGCCACTAGAATGTCGCTTGGTTCACCCAATTCCAAACTTTGGTGATGCTGAGTTCTCATCTCGCGCGAGTAAAAAAATCATTTTGGACTTTGAGCTTAAAATGCGTCGCCCAATGGGTGCTACGCGTAATGTCAGCTTGATTTCGATGCCGCCACCTTGGCGTCCGGGTGAAAGTGCTGATCGCATGACAACCATTAAGTTCTTCCAACAATTTGATGGCTATGTCGGTGGTCAAACAGCTTGGGGCATCTTGAGTGAGTTGGAGAAAGGGCGTTATCCGACATTCAGCTACCAAGAGTGGCAGAGCCGAGATCAACGTATCGAAGTGTCGTTGTCGTCAGTGCTATTCCAAGAAAAATACAATGTGTTCAGTGACTGTGTTGCTAATCTGCTGCCTTACAGCTTTGAAGATATCTCTTTCACTATTTTGCATTACGACCGCAACAGCGATCAGCTGAATAAATCGTCGCGTAAAAGGCTGAGCCAGATTGCTGATTACGTTCGCTATAATCAAGACATCGACCTTGTGCTGGTGGCAACGTACACCGACTCTGTCGACAGCAAAGGGATTAGCCAAAACCTTTCAGAGCGCAGAGCGGAATCGTTAAGAGAGTACTTCAAATCTCTAGGCTTGCCAGAAGATCGTATTCAAGTACAAGGCTATGGTAAGCGTCGTCCGATTGCAGACAATAACTCGCCAATTGGTAAAGACAAGAACCGACGTGTTGTGATCTCTTTAGGTCGTACACAGGTTTAAGCTAAACAATAGCTTGTTTTGAAATGACAAAGCCCGTCTTGATGACGGGCTTTTTTATGTTTTAGATTTGGAGTCGTTGTTTGGACGTAACTTGTTTAGTTCAAGCGGAAGCGGGCGATCATTTCACAGTTGGTCGCGGTATCGATCTTCTCCACCATAGAGGCAATTTTAGGGTTTGGGTGGCGTTTCATGAAATCGATCAGCGCTTTCTTACAGCAACCAATAGAATCGATAAAGCTTGAACATTGAGTATTAGGGCACTGAGGGATCAGTGTGAGTACCTTTTCGGAAGCCAGTTGAAGATACTTGAGCTCGTATTCAGTGTCGCCAGCCCAACGCCAGAATTGAGCAAGATTGTGGCAAGAAATCACCGAGATCAGTAACCGCTCATCGGCTTGAATATCGGTGCGTTCTGTAATTTCTTCACTTAAGTTCAAAGCCTGCTGATAATGAAGAATACTTCGTACAGGATCGTCGAGCTGCAATGCAGTATCGGCAAGTAACGTGTGTTTTTCCCATTCGCTAATCATTGTATTACCTCATTAATCAATAGGTGGTTAATTTAAATAATAATTATTATCATGTAAAGTTTCATCAATGAGATTGTTAAGAATAATTGGTGAAGCATATCGATTATGGGGAGAGTGATAAAAAAGAAGCGAGCATAGTGCTCGCTTCTTTTTTATTTCATCAGGCGTTCAAACTCAACTTCTCAAAGAGGTTAAGGAATTAACCTTCTAGACCTGCGCTTGCTTGTTTGTTCTGAATCAGCTCAATCATGTAGCCATCAGGATCTTTAACGAACGCAATGTGTGTAGAGCCGCCTTTAACCGGACCCGCTTCTCGCGTTACGTTGCCGCCAGCTGCTTTAATCGCATCACACGTTGTGTAGATGTCATCAACACCGATAGCAACGTGACCAAAAGCAGAGCCAAGATCGTATTCCGTGGTGCCCCAGTTGTAAGTCAGCTCAATCACTGCGCCTTGAGATTCGTCGCCAAAGCCAACGAAAGCCAGTGTGTATTCGTACTCTTTGTTTTCGTTCTTACGTAATAGCTGCATGCCCATTACATTGGTGTAGAACTCGATAGACTTGTCTAGATCACCCACGCGTAGCATGGTGTGTAAAATACGACCGTTTGACATGATTTGCTCCTAGCTTGTTATTGGTTGTTTCTTTTATAGCACTATATATGAGCAAGCTCATAAGCAACACCAAAGAGATGATGAGTTTGGTCATATTTTCTTATTCTCATCATCTATCTTACTCTCCCTCTCTAGATTTTTCTTATTTGTATTACAAGAAAATGAAAGTAGACGGCCTTCTTGATTTGTCAGTCACTATTGATTAATTCGAAGTTTTGCATAAATAGTAAGTTTGAGTATTGGTCTTTTTTGTAATGGTCTTGGTTATTGAATTGTGATTTATATCTCCATCTTGTTGCTGATTTCCTTTCGTTTTTACAATTGGCATCTAACTTTCCATTTTATCAATTTATGATTACGCCAACATCTCCCTGTTTATAGAAAGGTTATTCCGATGTTTTACTTCGTTATTAAGGAATTTTCGATAAAATACGCCGATAACCAATGGTTTTTACGAAAGTGCAAAGGGTGTCTATTTTTTGTGCTTATCTTTTTTAAACAATAGTTTGGGCTTGTATTGTTTGTTTTATGTTTGATGTTTGATGTGGTTGTGTTTTCAAAGTAGTTGTCAAGTGTGTATCAAGTGTATCTTTTGCGATCTTTGCTAAATAGACAATCCTTACTATATAGTTTTTCAAGCGCACTAAATCGACTAAATATTCACTTTTGATTTGTGCGATTTTTCTATCACATAAGAATAAGTATTATTTTATTACATTAGCCTCGGCGTGAGGCATTGATGTGGAGTACTCAAATGACGAGTAAATGGTTTACACAACAAAGTTCAGATGTTTTAAACGAACTGAACGCAGATCAAACGACAGGTTTATCAACTTCTGAAGCGGATGCACGCTTAGAGAAGCACGGCACTAACGAACTGACTGCACAAGAGTCAGCTTCTGCGTGGGAACTGTATATTCATCAATATAAAAACCCACTGATTTTTATTCTAGCTGTTGGTGCAATCGTTTCTTGGTCTACTGGCCACGCGATTGATGCTATTGCTATTGCAGTGATTATCCTTATCAATACTGGTATCGCGTTCTGGCAAGAATTTAAAGCTCAGAAAGGGATGGAAGCGCTAAAAGAAATGGCAGCTCCAGAAGCCGAAGTGATGCGCGATGGTAAATGGATCAGTGTTCCAGCTAAAACCCTCGTTCCTGGTGACATCATCAAAATTAATACTGGCGATATTCTGCCTGCTGATGTTCGTATTCTTGAGTCAAACCGTCTGACGGTAGATGAGGCTGCACTGACCGGTGAATCTGAGCCAGTGAATAAGCAGTCTGAACGCCTTGAAGATGAGACCCTTGGTCTTGGCGATCAGAAGAACATGGGCTTCATGACAACAATCGTGACTACAGGTACAGGCCTTGCTGTGGTAACAAGCACAGGTATGCAAACTGAAGTTGGTCACATCGCTGATATGATGAACCAAACGGAAGAGACGAAAACACCAATGCAAGAGCGTATGGACACCATCGCACTCGCATTATTGGTTGTTGCTCTTGTGGTTGTTGCTATTGTTTGTGCTATCGGTGTTTACCACGGTATGCCATGGTTAGAAATCCTAACAACAGGTATCTCTTTATCGGTTGCCGCTATTCCTGAAGGTTTACCAACGGTGGTTACTATCGTATTAACGATGGGCTCGACTAAGATGGTTAAGAATAATGCTTTGGCTAAACAGCTAGCAGCAATCGAAACGCTTGGTTCTACAACCGTTATCTGTTCAGATAAAACCGGTACGCTAACACAAAACCAAATGCAGGTGATGAAAGCGTACGATGTGTCTGGTCGTTACTGGGATGTGTCAGGTAAAGGTTTTGATCCTAAGGGTGAATTCATTACCAAAGGTCACAATGTCGAAGCGACAAACAGCCCTGCAATGATGAAAGGTCTTGTTGTTGCAACGCTTTGTAACGATGCTGAATATGTAAATGCTGATGGTAAATGGACGGTTCGTGGCAACCCGACAGAAGGTGCACTAATTGTTGCAGCTGCAAAAGCAGGTCTTAAACAAGATGAAATGCTATCAACGGGTGGCTACTCAATCGTTAAGAAGTTCCCGTTCGATTCTGGTCGTAAGATGGCTTCTGTTATCGTTCGTGACCCACAAGGTAAGCACTTCCTAGCATTGAAAGGTGCGCCAGATGTTGTTCTTGGTAAATCAACCAGCTTCATGGTTGACGGTGGTTTCGTACCAACGGTTGGCTGTGAAGTTTCAGGCAACTTGGCTCTCGATACCGCACCGTCTCAAGAGCTTCATTTAAACTTTGAAGCGGCAATCCAAACCTTTGGTGGTGATGCTCTGCGTACACTTGCCGTTGGTTTCCGTGAATTAAAAGAAGAAGAGCTTGAGTTAGATTTCCCTGAGCTTGAAAAAGACGTCAGCATCCTGGGTATCTATGGCATCATGGATCCACCACGCCCAGAAGTACGCGATGCAGTAAATAGCTGTTATAGCGCTGGTGTTCGTACGGTAATGATTACCGGTGACCACGCAGTCACGGCAGCAGCGATTGCTCGTGAAATCGGAATCATCCGTAGCGAAGACGATCTAGTGGTAACGGGTGCTGAGCTTGACCAAATGGATGACGAGAAGCTGTTGTCTATCTGTTCTCAGGTTGCAGTATTTGCCCGTGTTACTCCAGAGCACAAGCTGCGTATCGTAAAAGCGCAGCAAGAGAACAATGAAGTTGCCTCTATGACCGGTGACGGCGTGAACGATGCGCCAGCACTGCGTCGTGCAGACATTGGTGTTGCGATGGGTATTACAGGTACGTCTGTTGCGAAAGACTCAGGTGACCTTATCCTGTTGGATGACAACTTCAGTACTATCGTGAAGGCGGTACGTCAGGGTCGTCAAATTTTCGATAACCTACGTAAGTTTATCCGCCAAGCACTTACAGCGAACGTGGGTGAGGTTTCGGTAATCCTATTTGCATTCCTACTCATGGGACCAGATGTAGTACTTCCGCTAACTCCACTAATGATTTTATGGGTTAACCTCGTTTCTGATGGTCTACCAGCACTCGCACTCGGTGTTGAGCCAGAAGAGAAAGATCTCATGGAGCGTAAGCCAGGCAAACGTGACCAAGGCTTCTTCTCTAATGGTCTAGGCGCTCGTATCCTAACTCGTGGTCTCGCATTAGGTGGTCTAAGCTTTGTGACATTCTCTTACGCACTCGACGGTGGTTACAGTGCTCAATACGCACAAACCGTTGCGTTTTTAACACTGATCTTTGCTCAACTTTGGAGCTTGTTCGATGCACGTACGTTTACAACGATTTATCGTAAGAATCCGTTCACTAACCACTACCTACTTGGTGCGGTGGCAGTATCGGCTATCTTGTCTTTAAGCGTTGTGTACACAAGCTTCGGTCAGTTGGTATTCAGCACAGAAGCGCTAGAGTTTAATCACTTAATATCGTTAATCTTCATTGCAGCAGTACCAACATTTGTTCTATCTGCTATCAAAGAAGTGACTAAAGTGGAGTTTATCTAAGACAGACTTCTTAGCTAAATAATTGAATCCCGCCATAAAAGGCGGGATTTTTTATGCCTGTTGTCTTGGGAGCGCAGAATTAGAAGTGAAAACTTATGTAGAGGCGGATTCTAGAGAGTGGCAATAAAAAAGCAGCGCTTTAAGCGCTGCCGTATTGATTAATCGTTGTGAACGGAAAGACTAATCTTCGCTCTTTTCTTTGAATTCACTTTATATGAACTAAAAATCATCTTTACTCGGTGGGTGAGTGAGTGACTATCTAGTTATTGTAAGGGGTGTAAGTGCCATCAACGGTAAAAATACATTACAAATACCCTTTAATTTGTAAAGGTGATGATTTTATAAGACTAAACTCGACAAAATCATCCCCAATATCCTTTACAAAAATAGTAACAAATTAATCAAATACACTCTAGTTGACTTTACCCAAAGTCTTGGCAAGGCGATGGCCTCACTGCGTGAACCATCACCCTGCTAAAAGGGTATCTAGGGGAATGATGGTAAAGTAAAATAATAAAGCCACTCCTGACGCTCGCACGGCTCGCTAGTCGCTAGGCGTTTATGATTTTTCTTGACCATCGGTATCACTCACAAAAGAGCTTCGTAACTCGTTTTTGGACAGGAATCATTTAGAGTACTCTGTCTAAGTCGACTAATATTGATTAGAAAAAATATCCCAAATTATCAAAGATCTATAATTAGTTTTGCCCTCTTTATCTACAAAACGAGCGGTGAGCGGTAGCCGTAGAGTACAGGGCAAGATCACCAAGCTTTACCTTGAGCTAAGTTTTTTATCTTATACTTCTTTTTGATAACAAACCAAGTCAACCATGTCTGAGCTCAATTTATTCAAGTACTTTGTAGCCATTGAAGATACACGCCAATCAGGATGAGTTGTAAATAAACTCTTTGATATTCTGTTCCTTACCACTAGCGTTGTGATTGCAGGAAGTCAAGGTTGGGAAGAAATTGAAAAGTTCGGGCGTGACAAACTGGATTGGTTGCGTAAGTTTTAGTTTTCTTTGCATTTTGACCTAATTACTCTTTATTAAAAACGACGTATACTCCCTCAAAAGTAGCAACCAACTCATCCGCACAAAATAGATTGCAGGCTATTTGAACACGCCCTTTTCCCTTGCGTTGAAACGCACGATGAAACCGAGACCACGCCGTAAGGTTGTCATATTTACATACTGCTGTTACATCTTTGTTGGCGGGCTTCAGGTATCGAATGCTATTTTCTTGAATAACAATTTGATGTTTTTTACCCTCTAACTGGGCATAAACTAAAGACCAACCTGCCAAAATACCAACAACAGATAAGCTGCCGCCAAACACCGTATTCATGTGGTTTGTATTCACTCTCAATGGTGCAGTAATCTCGATATTTTTGCTGCTACAAGTATTCACACCGATACCGAGAGACTTTGATACTGGTATATGATGATGAAGGTAGACTTCAAGCTCTCTATTTTTCATATAGACCGTTGCCTTTTTCAGACCGCCACAATATTGCAAAAGTCCGTTTTAGAGGGATGCAGGAATTACACTTTAGCTAATTCAGTTAATACTTGCTTATAAGTATCCACTGATTGGGCTCCAGAAATAGCGCTCTCGCGATTGAATACAACCGTTGGAACACCTGATATACCCGCTTGTTTCCATTGTTGTTCCAGCGACTGGACATGACTTCGAATATCATCATCATCTAGGCATTGCATTGCTTCGTCAACATTAATACCAAGACTTTGCAACTCTTGCTCGAGGGTACTCTTGCTGGATATATCTTTTTGCTCGCTATAAAACGAAGCAAATAACCGGTTTTTAAGCTCGGTTTGCTTGCCTACACTTTTTGCATGCTCCAGAAGAATATGAGCATCAAGGGTATTTACAGCTTTTAGCCCGTCAAAGTAGTCGAATTTAAATCCAACGTCTTCTCCAAGCTCTGTCATCTCTTTTCTGAAACGAATGCTATCTTCTAATGTAGTACCGTACTTCCTTTTAAGGTGGGCACGTAGGTCTTCACCTTCAAGCGGCATATCTGGATTTAACTGAAAAGGTTGCCACTCAATCTCAATGCGATCTTCTATACCAAGCTCTTTTATCGCGGTATTTAAACGCTTATAACCGATAATACACCAAGGACAAATCACATCTGACACTATATCCAATTTGATTTTCTTATTCATATTTAACTCTTTTTATCAAGCGTTTAGTTTCAATTTTATTTCATTAAATAACACTAAGCAGAATCCAAATTGTTTATTATTCGGTATCCTGCTCATTTTCACCGTAGAGAGTTGCGGTTCTATATTTTTTGCTCACAAAGCTGAATTGTTGGAACGGTATTAGTGAAGTTCGGTACATCAGCTTTTATCTTCTCTGCATTTGGGCCAAATGCCGTTTGAAATGACTCTATAGATTCAAATGAAATTGTACTAATCGCCACATATGCCGCTGCTTCACCAGGAACAACACTTGTTAGCCCTGCATCTACTGTCGCCCCTTTTAGTGCGTCTCCCAGAAGCTCTCCTATCATAGGAACATGTTTGTTGCAGTAGTAATCAAAATCAAAAATCACATCATCGTTATTTGGGTATATTACGTATACTTTAATCATTGCTTTTTCCCTTTTTCCCTTTTTCTTTCACTAAAGTTTTAAACTGTTGGGGGTTACATTTTGTTCTTGGGCATTGCTTTTCCAATCATTGATTCACCCATTATTGCCTGCTTTTGGTGGGAGATGATCCCAGAAAGAATAGCGGTCATTCGATTACGTTTACCTGGAACCACAACTGCTTTTCTACCCAAACCATTGATAGCTATTTCTGCTACTTCCGCTGGATCTTTTGCAACCATTGGTAGTTTTGACCAGTCAACACCATTATCAGCAGTCATCGGTGTAGTTGTTAACCCAGGAGAAAGAACCGTTACATCAATACCTTTGGGTTTAAGTTCGCCATGAAGAGATGCACCTAGCTGAAGAACATAGGCTTTGGTACCTGCATAATTTGAAAAATATGGGGAAACCATATGACCAGAAAGACTTGATACCATTAAAATGCCGCCTCTTTTTCTTTCGATCATCGCTGGTGTAAAGTGGTGAGTCAGTTGCAATACAGAGGTAACGTTAAGCTGTATCATCTTCAACTCTTGCTCTAGAGATGATTTAGCAAACGAACCATTAACTTCAATACCAGCGGCTAGTACAAGTAGCCCAATACTTTTGTCAATTTGCTTAACTTTTTCGACGCCTTCTGACGTACTTAAGTCAGCAGAAACGGTCGTTGCTTTAATTCCGTAGCGTTCAGTAAGCAACGTAGCTTGCTCTTCAAGCTCTTTTTCTCGACGAGCGACCAAAACAATGTTCAATCCTTTTGCTGCAATCTGGCTTGCCATTTCTGCGCCAATGCCTGATGTTGCCCCTGTGATAAGTGCCCAATCACCATATTTTTCTTTAAAGCTGATACCCATAATTCGTTACCTTTCTCTGTGTTTAGTTGATGGGGTAACTATATGGAATTTGGAGGTACAGGGCTCTCCATAAAAGTTCAAAAATTGCTCACATTAGTTCAAACGAGCCAACCTGAATGGAAAGGTTAAAATGCGTTGGTGTCAGGTTAAACGAAATTGAGAAGGGGATAGACCTGTTTGTCCTTTAAAGGCACGGTTAAACGTGGAAATCGACTCGAAACCTGTTTCAAAAACGATGTCGGAGATACGTAAGCTATTATCTTTCAGTAACACTTTAGCTTTGTTGATTTTTAATTTGGTAATGTATTTTATTGGGGGTTCTGAATACACCTCTTTAAACTTACGTTTAAAAGTAGAAACACTCATATGACACAATGCTGCCAACTCATCCACACTCAGATCCGCATACAGATTACTTTGGATAATATCTTCAAATTTGGCAAAGTTAGGTTTAAACATAGAAGCAAGAAAATCGAGTTCAGAAGGTGCGCTGGTTCTTTTCGCCATAAGAATGACAAATTCACGTAGTTTGCTCTCGATAAGCAAATCATCCGCCAACTCTGGAGAATCCAGCAATATACTGATGCTATCACGATAGTGCTCTAGCAATTTGTCCACTTCAACCTGCAAAATATTATAATCGACCCTGTATTTTGACTGGCTAATATCAAAGTTAAACAGTGACTGAAATATTTCAGGATAGAGAAGGATACCAATCGCTTCACCTGCACCTTCATCATTATGATAGCTAGTGTTTTCATAAAAGTAGTTGGTGCATTTTGCCAGTATTCCGCAGTTTTTGTTCAATGAAGCAGATTCTGTCTGTTCCCTGACGTTAAAATCGCCATTTGTGACAAACGCAAAACACGCTTCACTGTCTACAAATACGCGCGGCATACGTTTGAAACTGGGTATATCTTGTTTTTGAAAAACAATACGTCCATTATATTTTATTGTTTTCATTTAAAGGCACCATTCAATAGTATTGCGATAAGGATAAAGCAGTCTACCTGCTCGATTAACTAATTGGCTCAACTAGAATCGTGTTGCTACGGTGCTGCACTCATAATCATTAGACATCTAAAACTCGACAACAAAGCTAAAGCTCGAGAATAGTCTACGCATAATCTATTTTTCAAATGTACTCAATACAAGCATGAATGCATGTATAGATCGAGCGAGAGATTCATGTGGTCTTTGCCCTCTTGATTGAACTTTTAGTCCTTGACGAAACGTAAGGAAATAGTCGGTCAAATGCTCTGCATCTATACCATCAATAAGTCGTTCTGTTTTCTCATATTGAGTAAAAAATGCCAGTGTTGCAATACGACCTTGTTCAAACTTCTTAATAACATACTCATAGAGGGCTGGTTCGTTTGATTTTAATTCAACAATACTGTTTGTAATTAAGCAGCCGTAAGTGAGTAGATCATTCTCTGGATTTAAGAACTCACTATCAAATAAATATTGAAGATTCTCTGATATTGATTTATTTGAGTCGAGTTTCTTGAGTACCACAGACATGTGATGCTCAACATAGAAATCTACTATACATTTAAACACGGTTTCTTTGTTGCCAAACGCGTTGTAAATACTGGTTTTCGTTAATCCTGTAACGGTCGATAATTGATCCACCTTAGTCGACGCATAACCATGCTGCCAAAAATATTTGGCCATAACTCCAAGCACTTCTATCTCGTCAAACTGTCTTTTCTTTGCCATTTATCTATACAACTACATAAAATTCTTATTGACACCTATTGTACTAGTTAGTACATTAATTGCAAATGTACTAACTAGTACAATTAAGCAAAACAATGAGGAACAAACGATGTATTCAGCTATAGCACTATCACTACTTGGATTTTCCACAACGGTGATTGGAAGTTTGCATTACTTTCTAAAAGTAAAAAAGAACAAGCCGCCCAAAAATCCTATCATCCTTATGCTAGCACTTGCCGCAGGTGTCCTTTTGGGGCTAGGTGCAATTATCAGTGGGATTATAAATATGCATTGGAGCTTTGTTTTCGTTGTCTTAATGTCCAGCTTTTCCATATTTCTTGGTGGTAAATTCATTTGGGTATTCAGTCAAAAAGATACTCCTCTAGGTGATATTGAGGTTGCAATTGGAGATAAGTTCCCACAATTCGAATCAACCACATATGACAACGAGATTTATTCGACTGATGACCTAAAAAATCAACGTGTTCTACTTAAGTTTTACCGAGGTGCTTGGTGTCCATACTGTAGTGCTGAATTAAAAATGTTTAACGATATGAAACCGACTCTGGATCGATATGGAGTTAAGGTCGTTGCGTTGTCGGGAGATACGGCAGAACAAGCAAAAATGCACATCGAACGAGATAGTTTAGATCTTCTTCTTTTGTCAGACCCAGAACTCAAAGTAGTTAAACAATACGGCGTTGAACACCACAAGGCTTTAGGGGCTGACTCGTCTAAAACAAAAACAGTATTAGGGCTGCCATTTCCTACTTCATTTGAATACAAATCAATGTCTATCCCAACATCGATCTTAATTGATGAACATGGTGTCATCCAATGGATAGATCAATCTGAAGACTATCGACTAAGAGCAAGCGAAGAACGATTAACTCAAGCCTTACGCAACGTTTTCACCATTAATAAATAATAAACCGAGAGAATTATTATGTTTAACTACCACAATATTGAAACAGCACCAGAAGCATCAAAGCAAATGATGGAGCAATCTAAAAAATCACTTGGTTTAATTCCAAATTTACATAAAGTGCTAGCAGATGCTCCTGCAACTTATCAAGCTTATTTGAAGACTTATGAGTTATTCACGCAAAGTACACTATTCAGTCCACTCGAAGCTCAAGTGGTTCTGATGACATCAAACTTTGAAAACAACTGTCACTATTGCGTTCCTGGTCATACGTGGATCATGAAATCAGCTAATATGCCAGAAAGCATTATTGAAGCACTACGGGAAGGAAATGAGTTACCTGATGTCAAACTACAAGCGTTGCATGTCTTTACTAAAGAGCTACTAGATAATCGTGGTCATATAGGTGATGAAAAGTTGCAGAACTTTCTAACGGTAGGATACACAGAGCGGCATGCGCTTGAAGTGTTGACAGGCCTAGCTTGCAAACTTATTTCAAATTTCACCAATGCATTATCTCATACACCAGTTGATGGCCCATTAAAGGCTTTTGACTGGACTCACCCTTCAGAGAGGTAAGATCAATCTGAAGAGAGTATCTACTGATACTCTCTTTTAATGGCCGTGTATTTTCATAAGTATATGTGTTGTGGATTAGTAAATTTGGCCACATAGTCAGAACTCTAGGCATAAAGAAAAGTAAGTCAAATTACGAACCTTTAATATAGCCTCATTCCTGCTCTAGCTTGTTATGGGGCAGAACCAAGCTAGCCCCCTACGAAACAACTTTGTTATCACAGTTATCACGTAAAACAGCAAAATGAGAATGACGTTGACTGTCGGAAAGCCGCTTAGTAAAGCTTCCAAACCTACTGAAATATCTGTCAATTTCACCGTAAAATCCGACACTGAAAACCCTATTAAACCTATGTTTTATAAAGGTTAATTTCGGTTGCAAAAGTTATCATTTTTTTTAGAAAAAGCATTCCGAACTGAAAGAGCTCAACATCTGCCACTATTGATCACTGGTAGCGCGTAATAGAGCTACTTTTTGTGGTTATGGTCGTGTCTGTGCTTTAGCTAAGCTAGCTCCTTTGTGTTCGACACGTAAATCCATATTTTATAAACACTTTAGGGGAGAAATAAGTTCATTTCGCAGGTTGCGATTCGCACACTGCGAAATGAGCGTCTAACTCGAAAGTGGGCAAATTAACGGGTTAGTAAGCTTTAATGAACAAACTGACGGAACACAAATAAGCCTCGCATTGGCGAGGCTTGATGGTGTTCATTTGTAGTATTGGTGACGTCTTTTCGAATTATGCTTCCAACACTTAGCAACGTCATATACGTGTGCAGGGTAATCATCCCACGGGTTAGCTAGTGATCTTCCTCTAGCTGCTCGCAGTTTGATAGGATATTCACCACACTCAACTTTATGGAGGAAATAGTAGCTCTTCTCCTGCTTGGTTGAAAAATGCTTGTGAGTTCCACTGCGTACGCTAGGATACACATCCCACAGATAATCCCCTTGCGCTTTGACATAACTTCGATACTGTCGTTTTAGTTTTTTCATTTACCCTCCAGGTTTACATTACCTAGAAGGGGGCCTGTGCAAAGTAGTTCATTCGTCCACCATGATGTGCTCTTTACCCAAGTCTAGCAACTTCTAGTTAGGGCCTAAAATCATTACCAAAGCTTATCAAGAAACCATTAGTCTTAACGCCATCTGTGAAGAGTTTGGGCAAAAATGGGGCAGACTCGCTTGAAATTAAAACAGCAATGTTTCATGTCTTTGAATTATTCTTAAGCTTCGCTATCGATTCTAGTTTTCCAATTAGCTCACGATCACTGGCGACCATACCAAGGTCATTTTCGAGGCCTAATACTGACAAAACGATCATATAGTGCCCAATAGAGACTGTTGAATCACCTCTAATGATCCTTCGTAATGTCGGTTTTGATATCGCCGTTCGTTGGTGTAACAACTCCTGTGATATATGCCGTCGCTTTAACGCCAACTCGATATTCTCACCCAGTTGTTCGAGGATGCGTTGCTGTCTAGGAAAAACCACGGCTCTGCGACGTGAGCTCATAATGAAACTATATCTCCATCAATGTTCAAAATGTGAAAGCGTAGTTTCACTAAAGGTCTAGGTATACGTTCTGTTGTAAGTAACTCAACCAGTAACATTATACCTTCTTCATACATGCGTCCCCATAAACACATTACCGACAGTACCAAAAGTAAGTCAATTGTGTCTCATATGAGTTAAATAGATAGCCGGCACAAGCAAAGTTTGGGGCAAATGTATGGTACGCCCCGTTTTGCAAGTGAATAAGCAAAATAACAGAGTTGGTTTGCGCTAATGTATTCAGAGTCTACTTGAGACTTACATTAGCCCCAGCTCTACGATGAGATCCGCGCCAGATTGTCCTCATAAGCGAGAAAGCATTTTTAATGCTGTTTTGCCCCTCAGGTCTTCAATCTGGTGGTCTAACCGTTTTGTCATCTTGATTTATCATATGCAAATTTTGGTTATACTTTTGATTCAAACGCCTTGTGAGAGTTCATCACTGACCATGCTATGCGAGCCAATTTATTGGCCAATGCAACAACAGCAACGTTGAATGGTTTTCTACACTTCAAATCAATAAGCCATGATCCGAAGTAATGCTCCGCAGAGCTATCCCTCCACATGACAGCTCTAGCCGCATGAACAAATAATTCTCTCAGTTCTTTGTTTCCTCGCTTCGATATACCCAACAATCGAGGTTTTCCTCCCGTTGTATATTGAAACGGTACTAACCCTATCCATGCTGCAAAGTTTCGCCCATTAGCAAAGTCTTTTGGGTCTCCGACAGAAGACAAGCAACACGAAGCTGTCATAGGCCCTATGCCTGGTATCGTTTGAAGCAAGCGATATAGTTCATTTTCTTTATTGAGTTCGACTAGTTTTTGGTCTTGAACAACAATCTTTTCGTTTAGTTGATTGTAGTAGTCCAATTGGTCACGAAGCTCAAGAATGATCTGTGGTGGGACTATAGCCTCTTTATCTGCTAACCACTGGAACAGCATTTTCATATTGGCATGCCCGCGAGGGAAGCTAATGCCAAACTCTAGCAAGATTGACCCGATTCTATTCATACAGGAGGTTCTTTCGCGAATATATCCTGTTCTGATTCTCCTAATCACAGTACTAATTTGAGCTTGTTCGCTTTTCGGAGAGACAAACCTCATATTAGGTCTCATGGAAGCTTCGGCAATGGCATCAGCATCAATGAAATCGTTCTTGTGGCTCTTAACGTATGGCTTTACATACTGTGCAGGTATTAACTTGACCTTATGAGCATATTCTTGGCATTTTCGAGCCAACCAATGCGCACCACAACACGCTTCCATTGCTATGGTTGTAGATTCTTGCTGTGAGATAAAATGAATGAGCTTAGCTCGGGTCAATTTGTGTCGGAAAACTTCACGGCCAGAGTAGTCGTGGCCAATTAGATGGAAAACAGACTTACCGAGATCTATACCAATAACTTTAATAGCTGACATGATGGCACCTCTAAATGTTCATCGACTATGCTGAGTTTAGCGTAGGTGTGGGGCGTACCATCTAATTAACGAGTTTGAAATTGCTAACTCAACAGTTCTTTCAGGTAGCTATTCCGCTTATGAGAGTGACTAGGTACCTCGGTGATCTGCCTCATGTTATCACTACTTCCAACGATATGAATTTCGCTTTCTGCTCTTGTAATTGCCGTATAGAGCCATGCTCTATCGACTATTCTGCCCTTTTGTAGAGCGATGATGATACGTGGAAACTGTGACCCTTGAGCTTTATGTAGGGTGATTGCGTAACCCAACTCCATGCAATCGAGCACAGATTGTGTAATCTCGACCTTTTCACCTGTATCTAGTGTCACTTCACCGTAACTATCACCAGAAGGTTTAGCGTTGGTTAGTGTGCCAAGTGAGCCGTTCTGAATGCCTTTGTCATAATGGTTCTGCGTGAATAACACGGCATCATTCATGCGAAGTGGTAAAAAGAACTTATCACCATTGATTTCGAACTCAAGGTTAGTGCTATCTGGGTTAACGGCTTGTTGGGTGAGTTTATTGATTTCTGATACGAGTGCCTTGGTTGGAGCCATGACGCGACTATTTTCAGGACACTGTTGGTAAAGCTCACAGCAGACTTTGGCAATGTCTGTTTTACTGGTTTCGTGAAAGTGTATTGCTCCCGTACTTAATCGATCAGGCACCACTCCTTGATTGATGAGCTTTGAGTATTCGGGGATACCCGTTGAACCATCCTGTCTCTTGACGATATCTAACTTCGTATTAGCCACCGTGTTTGCTTCAACGATGTCTGCCAACACCTTGCCGCAGCCGATTGGTGGAAGTTGGTCGGGATCGCCAGTGAATATCAATCGTACAGAGGGGTGAATGTGATTAACAAGACGATACATGGTTGGCAAGTCAATCATGCTTGCCTCATCAACCACTAGTAGGTGATTTGTTTTCTCGACACTGGGTTCTATGGGGTCTTCACGCAGCAATTTGGCAATGGTTGAGGTAACAAAACCGATGGACTCATGAAGTCTCATTGCAGCACGACCGCTGAGCGCAACGGCGTGTATTTCAAATCCAAGTTGATGGTAAGCCCTGAGAGCCGTTCTGAGTACCGTTGTCTTGCCTGTTCCTGCACCGCCCGTAATACAGCTTACCGAATTATCCAGACACGTTGTTACGGCTTCGATTTGCTTAGGAGTTAATTCGTAAGGAAGCTCGCCAGCCGCAGAGCAATACGCAGCATTGGCGTTTTCATCAAACAAGTCATTCCGCTGAACCAGTGTATTTAGCCGTTTGGCAACGACACTTTCCATCAGAAGTTGCGCAGTTGGATGGTAGGTTCCTGTGTCGGGGTTTAAAATGTACTGAGCTTTATTATGACCTGATTGGAACGCCTGAGTGACCAGTGTTTTGTCTTTCAGTAGCCTGTTGAGGTAAGGGCGCACATTGGCATGAGTGGTATAGGTGTGACCTTTTTCAATCTCCTTGCGAATCGCCATTTCCAGAGCAGCGCTGAGCCTTCTAGGGTCATTCTTCGCAACATCGCTCTTAAAATCCGTTACCTTGATAATATCTTCAATGGCACTGAACGAAAGACCAAAACCCATCAAAGCATAAGGATTATCCTTAATTACCTCTATGGAGGCTTCACCGTGATGCTTGAGCAGCCGTTGCTGCACACTGGCGGGGATGTTGTGCTCGCTCATCCAGTTGCAATGTGCCAGATTTTTATATTTGGCGTACCCTTTAAAGAGTGCCTCTACTGAATCTTCGCTCAGAATCGATGTCAGAAGCTTTCTGGACTCTGGGGTGTCATTTCTCAGGGTGATATGGAAATCTTTCCCCAAGAGCTGCCAGAGCGCTCTGGCTTTGCTTTCCCCTATGCCTTTGAAGTCATTTTCTTTAGCAATAAATCGTATCAGTTGCTCACCTGTTTCGGGCAGGGAGCATTCAATATGCTTGGGGGATTCATACGTGTGTTGCTGCATTACATAATCGCCAGTTTCAACAGCTTTAATTTGGCGAGCGCCTTTGACTGACCAATGTTGGCCTAACATGGGTTGAATAGGGATACGATCAGGATCGGCTTTAATGGTGACGTAATACTTACCACTGTTGATTTTGTAAGAGTCCTTCGCCAGCGGTATACCGCTGAATATCACCACCTTGGTCGAGCGATAAGGAATGCTGGTTACGCGCATCTGATCTTCATGTAGGACAGTATTCATCGTGGCATCAACCCCATTTCAGATAGGGTCTCTGATAGCTCCCCAAAGCGCTCAAGTCGTTTTTCCAGCTCTTTTACCTTGGCTTTTAATTCAATGTTTTCAGCCTCTAATGAGGATACTCGTTTTGAGTCGAGTAGCTTGCGGTTAGCGGTATTGTCATAGGCTTTTGGTTTGCCTTCGTTTTTCTTAGCTGAGTTGGTCAAAGGTGGCAGAATGCTTCTATCACGCAGCTCATCTTCTAATGCTTTGAGTGCGTCTTTGAGAGCAGGGTTTTGGTTAAGGGCAGATTTACCGCAGCCGATCCCTTTCGCTACTTCGATGCGATTGAGCTGGCCTCGGTAGATAATTTGTTTAAAATCATCATCGCTTTGTGTTGCTACCCAAACCTTAAATGCCTCAAGATTGTGCTGCGCTTTCTGCTGACCACTTGCCATTTTAAGCCCTCAATTAGATTATAAAATACAAAGAGTTGCATTTAGGTCTTTATTTACTTTCCTCGATACTCCGCATTGCCCTTTGAAAAATAGCCATTACATTTGGATCGCTTTGACCGATATTGACGATTTTTTGAATAAAAGTTTGCAGATAACCGATTTCATCTTTTGCAACTTTTAGTTCGGCTTCTAGCTGAATCACTTTTTCAGCTAGATCAATATCTTTTTGTAGATAGATAAGTAGCTCAGTATTGTCAGTGGAAACAGGTTGCCCTTTGAGTGAGCGCTTTCTATCCTTGTACTCATTTTTTATATTGAGATATTTATCAAGTGTTTGCCGCGTAGTAGTGATCGCAAGGCTAGACTCAATTTTGGTTACCAATAAATCCCAAGTTAGCTTTCCCTCCCAACTTCTAATTAAAGCTTGAATGGAGATTTGTTGATCAGTGTCTAATGATTTAGTTGCCATGTGTACTTTCCTATACTGATCCCAAAAAGCCTAAAAAGTTATTTTTAGCTGAGTCGTTATTCGTTTTGGTTGTTGCCGCAAGAGCCGCTTGAAGAGCTTCTTTCGCATCAGGTAGCGAAAGCTTTCGTTCTGTTACTGTTTTGGTTTCTAAATCTGTAATGCGCATGACACTTGAACGAGTCAAAAAACGAACAATAGCCCCTTCTTTAATGGAGTCGTCTGATAGCACTTCAATAAGACTCTTGAGCATACAAGTATTTTGGTAGTGGGTTTCATACCATTGCTGCATTCCTTCACTGGTTGCAAAGTTAATGGCCTCCTGAACTTGCTTTAGGTTGTGTTTTTGGATTGTTAAATCCTTATTTAGCAGTTCAATCGCATCTTTATCATGCGCAATATGACATGAGGATGAACAGAGTGTGCATTGTGTTTCAAATTCCGTCATGTAAGAGCAAGGGGTTAAAGTTAAATCTTGGGTGCAAAAGCCGACCTCACTGACAAAAGTTGGGCTTAAGTTGTCGGTGGCATCATCGTATTGAGCTTTACTCTGTACGCGTTTGCTAACCTTAACTTGTACTTCTTCCTCGGTTTCTTTTTCATATAAAATATCACTGATAACTGAGGCATTTTGGGCGTCAGTCGTATGAATATAGGTGAGTGTTTGCTCTGGGTTTTTACGACCAGACAGCATCGTTATAAGTAAGTGGGGCAACCCCTTATTGGCTAGGTAGTTATTTTGCCAATGCCTGAAATGGTGGGGGGGGATTGCGAAACCTGTTGAGAAACTATGCCGCTCAAAGATGGTAGCGTAACTATTTTTTCGTTTTTTGATGTTTGAATCAAAATAATTACCTAAAGCTTCGATGGGAACTAACAGAAAGTGAGAGGCTTGTTGAGTTTTTAATTGTTTTTCAGTATAGGTAAATAAAGCCTGCTCATAATTGACACGCTTGGACTTAACTTTATTGTATCCGGACATAGTTTGTTGATTAATTGTAATGTAATGGTTTTGAAATTCTGCAACCGTTATTTCTGCTTGACCATTGAAATATTTACTCAATTGGGATTTGTCGTTGGCAGCAGCGCCAACAAGTAAGGATGCATAAGGACATCGGCTTTTAATTTCTAGTTTATCGTGTGGCAACAGCTTGGTGATGTGTTTGATAAATAAAGGGGATTTTTTACGTTTTGTTGCATCAATAGCCCCTTTGGTATCACACGTAATACGGGCATAGCCGTCACTGTTATCATAAAATCCCAATAAAAAACCAAGATGAATCAGGTTGGTCGGCTTACTGTCATTGGGTTTGAGTGCATCTAGGTTTTTGGCACTTGGCTTAAAATCACCTAACACCTTTTTTAAGCTTAGGTTTGGGTTTTGATAAAATCTTGCTAATGCTCTCGCAGGCTCAGTTACAAGAGCGGTATAATGTAATGCTCGGTCTAGGCTGTCGGCCATTTCAGCATTGATATGATTTTGATAGTCTTTATATCCTTTTGACCCACGCCAATTAAGGTAGTAGACAGTATTAATGTTATTATTAACCACTTCATTATGATCTTTAACTCGTTGTTTGGTTAGTAACACTTGCTCTGCTGCCGCTCGATTAGGGGACGACATCGCAAGTGCTGACATGGTGCAAACATAACTATCGAGTTGACTCGTTGTTGGATGGATGAGTTCAGCCCAAGAATTAGTGTTCTCTTTATTCTTGATGTCTTGATAAGGCGGGATTGCATCATAAAAGATCGCCCCGAGTGCCAATAACGCCTTTTCATCAGGCAGTTTACTGCTTTCAGCCTCGATAGCGTCATCACCTCTTTTGGCTCTTGTTGAGTTTTTCTCCCTGGTTAAGTTCGGAGTTATACTCGCTGGAAGCATCTTATGGGCATTTAGCCATCCCCAAAATGCAGGAAGATTCTGGATATACTTCATTTCATCGATGGTGTTTTGAATCTCATCCATACTGGAAGAAGCGACATTCTCACCAAGTGCAATAAGAAATTTTTTTGCATTAGTGATTTTATCTCTCTTGTAATTGTTAGAAATATTTTCTTTAAGTACATCAAGAGCAAAGGCAAAGAGTAGATGGTGCGTATGTTCATCGAGCTTGTCTTTATCGGAAAAAGTGGAGTTAATATTGGCGTGGGGTTGATTATCGTTATTAAAAAGGAGGTTAATAGGGATGCCTTTGTTGCTGGTAAAGGTAACAGCAATATCCTCCCACGTTGCTTGCTTTCCTGATGGCGTGGTAAAACCAAGTAACGGCAGTTTTTTCTTTTCGGCGATATATGCGTGTTGATTGGTAATGTAACGGTTGATTGTATTCATTTTTCACCTCCAAGCTTAACAGTTTTTTTCTCTTCACAAATGGCTATAGTCGCCTTGATGTAAAGAATGATTTTCTTGAGACGTTTCACTGTGGCAGGGTGTGCTGATTGACTGTTTATCACCAGTTTTCTTTCTGCTTTATCAAGATATTGTTGATGGTTTGCCGTTTCTAGAGGTCTAAAGTTGTCGCAGGGATAACATGCCATAGGCGCACCGCCTTTTGACTGGCAACTGGAGCAGTTAGCAGGATTGAGTTTATGGCCAATTTCTTCATCAAACCTGCTTTTTACTTTGAAATCATCGTGCGTTTGTAACTCTTTTACCGACAGGCTATCAAATCGCTTGATGATATGATTCCCAGCATACGCCTCATCAATTTTTACTCGCTCTGAGGTTTTCAAATCAAGATAGGGGGTAATCGCTTCAATGGTAACGCCTGTTATGGCAGCAAGGTGGGCAGGGCTTAACCCATATTTTGCACCTTGGGTGAGAATGGTGTGTCGCCAGCGATTGTTACCAAGTCGCAAAGAATCGTTTGGACATCTATCGCTGTTTGGCTTGAGTTTGTTTTTGAATAAATGCTGTATATTTGCTCTAAGGTTGTCCGAGCGCATATGGTAGGCTTTTGAGGTATCACTGATGGAGGTAAATAGTTCTGCTTTGGATTCAAAATTAGAGTGAAATAAGCTTTGGTCAGGCAATACAGGTAGGCGTCTTATGAGTTCTTTTGTTTCATCTTCACTTAATGTGATGTATTGCATAGGCAGCGAATGTAAAAGGTAGTTTTCATAAACCTGATAGTAACGCAAAAGCAATCGAGAAAAGTCTGACTCTAGGCGGTGTGAGCGTGATTCCGCATCACCGCGAAATTGTCCATCCTTGCCTTTAAAGGTGCGAACGTGCAATTGCTCAACATCTGAGAACAAGTGTTGAGTAACGGGTTTCCAGTTAAGGTTTGGTTCTTTATGAGATAAAAAGGTTTCGCCTACAGGTAAGACATCACACCATTTAAGTTGCACAAGTTGGGTTGGTCGTCTTATTAGGGCGAGAAGTAACTGACTGGCTATGACATTCCGTAGTGCGGTAAACTTTTGTTGCGATAGTATTTCCCCTTCTAATACTCGCTGCGTTTCAATTCTTAAGCTTTCAAGAATATTGTCGTGCTCAACTTCACTGTAAGCACCAGTTTTTGGGTCAAGAATGCCTTTCATTACACCTTGGCGCTTTAAATTTTCATCTTTAATTGTGTCATATAGTGGTTGGAGAGTATGGCAGGTATAACCATTTCTTGGGTGGCATAGGGCGTATAAGCTATTTCTGACATTTTTCTTGTAAGTATCTAGTGTTAGCCACCATGCCTGAAAATCGTAAATGTCGAGGTGTGCTAAGATACTTTTGAGGCTACTAACGTGACCGTTTAGAGAGAGATAAGCGTAATACTTTGCTGTATGAGCTATTGCTAATTTTAAGTCCAGATAAGTATTAGTATCAATATTTAGTTCATTCAGCCAATTTAGATACAAATAGGATTTATAACCAAGCTCCCACGTATCTGAAAGCACATCAAAAGAGTAACCATCTTCTCTTGCATTGAATATGCGCTGCCCATCGTACTCCTTTTTTAACGTTGCGATATGGTTATGACTCATGACCACCTCCTAACCTCGGAACAGCTTTAGATTGAGTTTTAGCGGAAATATCAGCCACAGTGACCGCCAGTTGATATTCGTTATAGACGGATGCCATTTTCGAGTCTTCAACCCAACCCATTGCATATTTGCGTAAATCTTCAATTTTTTCAGGCGTTAACCCATGCTCTCTCGCCTTATCTTCAAAAACTTCATTCCACTTATGACGAAGTTTGTGAGGGTGGAGCTTGATACCTAATGCCTCACCAAATTTATCTACGATTTTATGAATGGATTTATAAGTGAGAGGCTGCCCTGATGTTGTTCCTTTTTCTGAGATGAACACAAAGTCATGTTCACGGGCGGCTGGGTTTTCTGTTCGCACAGTTTGTATGTAGAGCTTGATAAGCTTCATTAACTCTGAGGAAATAGAAACCGATAGCGCTTTGGTTTTATTCGATGGACGCTCTAACCTTGGATCAGTCGGATCATTGGGAGTTTTGGTCAATAAGAAGCGAGGGTTATCCCAATCGTCAATCAAGTCAGTGACTTTTAGCTTTAAAACAGCACCAACACGAACCCCTGTGTTAATTAGGATTTGCATGATGAGTTGGTTTCTTAATTTGCTGGATTTAAATGGGTTCTCAGGTGAACTCTCTTTGATGATTTCAAGCAAATAAAAAAACTTATCTGAAGGTATTACCGACTCAAATGCATCTTTAACAATGGTGTTATTTTTACGTGTGCCGCTAATAAACGTATTGATGTATAACTTAAACTTGTTGAATTGGTCGTCAACTCTGGCTTGCGTATCAGTTGGTTCTTGATCATAGTGGTGGCAAACGAATAAGTATTCGATATAAGCTCTAAGTCGAATTAAGCGTTGACGTAATGTGTGTGCAGAAACTTGTGGTTGGCTATGTGAAGTTGCATGGATGGCATCTCTTATGCGCTTGTCAGAAATTGCTACAACATTACTTTCATCAATAGTGCCTTCATCAGCATAAAGCTTGCACGTTCTAACAAAATCATCGATCTCTTGCCTTGAAAGAAACTCACCAGAGCTGACACGTTCAACAAGATCGATACCTTGCTCGATAAAATAACAGTATAAAAATTTTAGTTCGTAGGCATATTTTCTTAGTGTATGAAAAGCTGGGGCTTGAGAGCTTGCTTTATTCTTTCCCGCCGAAAGTGGGGAGTTATGGTTACCGTTAAGATAAGCATTAAGGTACAAGCAAACGGGAAATACTCCAGATCTTACAACAAGGGGAAAGCTGTACCCATCGGCATCTTTATAGATTTTTACTGCAACACTTTCACTTAATTCATTCATTACAAAATCATAAATCAGTTACACATAAATCTAACATAGCGACAAATAATGATTTTGTAAAGCAAAAAAAAAGACTCATTTAAGAGCCTTTATAGATTTAAACGTATTTATTTCTTCTTTTTCTTTACGTTTTCTTTTGGTGGAGAGTATTCACAGAGGTCTTCAATGATACAGCTGCCACAGCGTGGTTTACGTGCGACACAGGTGTAACGTCCATGAAGAATGAGCCAATGGTGGACATCCAGTTTGAATTCTTTTGGGATAACTTTAAGTAGTTTTGCTTCGACATCGTCGACGGTTTTACCCATCGCTAGCTTAGTGCGGTTTGATACACGATAGATGTGAGTATCAACGGCAATGGTTGGCCAACCGAATGCGGTATTTAACACTACGTTTGCTGTTTTACGACCGACACCTGGAAGGGCTTCTAATGCAGCGCGATCTTCCGGTACTTCACCATTATGTAGGTCAAGCAGCATACGACACGTTTTGATGGTGTTTTCTGCTTTTGAGTTAAATAGGCCGATGGTCTTGATATACTCTTTTAAGCCATCAACACCTAGGTCGAAAATTGCTTGCGGAGTGTTGGCTAAAGGGTACAGCTTATCCGTCGCCTTGTTCACGCTGACATCGGTTGCTTGTGCAGACAATAGAACGGCAATCAGCAGCTCGAATGGGCTGTTCCAGTTAAGCTCAGTCTCTGGCTTTGGATTGTTTTCTCTTAAACGCTCAAGTATTTCTACTCGTTTTACATTGTTCATAGCGACATTACTTTCAAATAGTTAGGGCATGAAGCTTGGATTGCTTCTGCTTTATCATCGGTTACGCGCTCTTATGAGCGTCATTATTATATGTACTGTTTAGATCTGATTTCCCCCGCTGAGTGGTTGAGCTAACTCAGCGAGGTTTAAGCTAATTTAACTTATTAGGCATTGGTAACGCGAGCGCGTTCAATGACTGGTTTTTCTTGTTTTGGTTGTCTAGATTTTGCTTGGTTATCGATGATATTTTTCAAAGCAATTAAGAAACCAACACCAATGAAGGCACCCGGTGGAAGCAGGGCTAACAAGAAGCTGTTATCAAATTGGAATATCTGGATTCGTAACACCGAAGCCCAGTCACCAAGCAGCAGGTCTGCGCCATCAAATAGGGTCCCGTTACCAATAATCTCACGCATCGCACCTAACACGACCAATACTGATGTCATGCCTAGACCCATCCAGAAACCATCTTGAGCCGCTGGTAGCACTTCATTTTTTGAAGCGAAGGCTTCCGCACGACCAATGATGATGCAGTTGGTTACGATCAGCGGGATGAAGATACCCAAAGAGAGGTAAAGCCCATAGGCGTAAGCGTTCATCAGCAATTGAACACAGGTTACTAGCGAGGCAATGATCATTACGAATACTGGGATACGTACTTCTTTTGGCACATGATTACGAACCAAAGAAACAGAAACGTTTGAGCCGACCAGTACAAGCAAGGTAGCAATGCCTAGCCCAAGTGCGTTAGTGACTGTTGACGATACAGCCAGCAGCGGACATAACCCAAGAAGTTGCACTAGGGCAGGGTTATTGGCCCACATGCCATTTTTGATCAATGTTTTATGGTCACTCATTATTCACCACCACAATTTAGAGGTTGAGCAAGCAATGCTTGGTTGTTTTGGTTAACGTACTGGACCGCTTGTTTGACTGACTTCACGACTGCTCTTGGCGTGATAGTAGCGCCAGTAAACTGGTCAAAATCACCACCGTCTTTACGAACCTTCCAACGGTCAAGATTAGAATCTGTTACTTGCTTACCTGCAAACGAAAGAATCCAATCACTCACACGCAGATCAATCTTATCACCCAAACCTGGAGTTTCTTGGTGAGAAAGCACGCGAGTACCTAAAATAGTACCGTCGATCTTCATTCCAACAATCACTTTAATCGCGCCGTTGTAGCCGTCTGGGGCAATCGCTTCGATCGCAATCGCACTCGGCTCACCATTGATTTTAGCAATGTAAGCCGGCATCGCTTGCTCAGTACCAAGCTCTTCTGCTTGAACCAAAGTACAAGACGAAAACAGCTCGTTGTCGTGCAGATCGTGCGGGATCACTTGATTAAGAACAGACAGTAACTGAGCCTGTTCTTGTTGTTTGATCTGATCTTTGGTCAGGTAGTGAGTTACCGCGACCAAACCCGTCGAAGCACACGCAAAGATCGCGAGTACAAGGCCGTTTTTCTTAATTGCATTTAGCATGATATCCGCTCCCTTAGTGGCCGTATGTACGAGGTTTGGTGTAGTAGTCAATCAGTGGAACACACATGTTGGCTAACAATACAGCAAACGCCACGCCATCAGGGAAACCACCCCAACTGCGGATGATAAATACCAAACCGCCGATCAGAGCACCAAACACCAAGCGACCTTTGACTGTCGTGGATGCTGAAACTGGGTCGGTCGCAATGAAAAATGCGCCTAGCATAGTCGCACCAGACAATAGATGAATGGTCGGTGATGCGGTTTCGCCAGGAGTGAACATCAAGAACACTAAGCTAAATAGGGTCAAGCTGCCCAGAAACGCGACTGGGATATGCCATTGAATCACGCGTTGCTTGATAAGCACCAAGCCACCAATAAGGTAAGCAAGGTTTACCCACTCCCAACCCACGCCAGCTAACCAGCTAAATTGAGGTTGAGACAGAGCTTCAGAAGCGGTGTTGCCTGCCGTTAATGCGGTTTTGAAGGCATCGAGTGGCGTCGCCATTGTGGTGCCATCAATCCCTAAACGAGCTTGTTGTAGAGATAATCCTTCATTATTGAAGCCAGTAAAGATCATCAAGAATGAGTCCACAAAGCTGGTTGCTTCAGCGGTTAAGCTCGCGGGAGCATTCCAACTGGTCATCTGAACTGGGAACGAGATCAGCAAAACAACGTAAGCGACCATCGCTGGGTTAAATGGGTTTTGCCCAAGTCCGCCGTATAGGTGTTTCGCGATGACAATTGCGAAGAACATACCTATCACTAGAATCCACCAGGGAGAGTGTGGAGGAATCGCGACACTAAGTAGCCAAGCGGTGACAACAGCACTGTAATCACGTAGCGCCATCACTGGCGGGCGCTTTCTTAGCAGCATGATTGCTGCTTCAAAGGTAATCGCAAGTGCGATAGCAAATACTAACTGGATGAGCGTACCCCATCCGAAGAAGTAGGTTTGAGCTAGTAGACCTGGCAATGCACAAATAGCGACCCATTTCATCAGATCTGGGGTGCTTCTACGACTGTGTGCGTGCGGTGAGCTGGCGATAAAGAAGGCCACTACTCTTTCTCCTCATTATTCTTTTTATCTAGCTCTTGCTGTGCTTTTCTTGCTTTAGCACGAGCAATAGCAGCAGCAACGGCTGCTTTTTTAGGATCGACGGGTTCTGATTGAGTTTCAGCCTTTACTTCAACTGCAGGTTCAACCACAGATTCAGGCGTTTCTGCTGATTCTTCCTGTTTCGCTTGTTGTGCCTTTCTTGCTTTAGCGCGAGCAATCGCGGCGGCAACTGCAGCTTTCTTAGGATCGACTGACTCTTGTTGAGTTTCAGCTTCAACTTCAATCACTGGCTCAGGCGTTTCTGCCGTTTCGTCTTGCTTAGCTTGTTGAGCTTTCTTGGCTTTAGCGCGAGCGATGGCTGCAGCAACAGCGGCTTTCTTAGGGTCGCCAGAGCTTTCAGCCGGAGCTTCACTTTCGGTTTGAACAGCTGATTCCGCTTGTTGAGCTTTCTTCGCTTTAGCGCGAGCAATGGCCGCAGCGACAGCATCTTTCTTAGCGTCGCCAGTACTTTCAGTCGGAGCATCAGAAGCTGATTCTGCTTGTTGAGCTTTCTTGGCTTTAGCGCGAGCAATAGCTGCAGCAACGGCGTCTTTCTTGCCATCAACTGAGCTTTCTGCCGGAGCTTCAGTAGCTGATTCTGCTTGTTGAGCCTTCTTCGCTTTAGCACGAGCAATAGCTGCAGCGACTGCATCTTTCTTAGCGTCACCTGATTTTTCAGCCGGAGCGTCAGAAGCCGATTCCGCTTGTTGAGCTTTCTTCGCTTTAGCGCGAGCGATGGCTGCAGCGACAGCATCTTTCTTAGCATCGCCAGAGCTTTCAACAGGAGCATCCGAAGCAGATTCCGCTTGCTGTGCTTTCTTCGCTTTAGCGCGAGCAATCGCAGCAGCAACGGCGTCTTTCTTCGTATCGCCTGAGCTTTCTGCAGGAGTATCGGCTGCTGCTTGTTGTGCTTTGCGCTCTCTCGCTTGACGCTTGCGCTCTTCACGCAGTTTAGACATTTCAGAGTTGTCTGGTTCAGCGCCTTCCGCTTTTTGAGCTGCAGCTTGTTTCGCTTTTGCCTTCGCAATAGCGGCAGCAACCGCAGGTTTCACTGCTGGTTCTTCATTCGGAGCCTGATCCGCAGCGGCTTTTTGTGCTTTAACACGAGCAATCGCAGCAGCAATAGCATCATCACCGCCGGATGTTTTCATATCTTTACGGCGGTTATCTGCGGCTTTTTTAAAGCGGTTTTCACGTTCGGCTTTATCACGCTCCATACGAGCGTTCTTCTCTTCAAAACGAATCTTGGCGCGTTCTGCAGCAGCGGCTTCATCTTTTCGAGTTTTGATTTCAGCTTTTGCTTGGCGATAGTACTGAACAAGAGGGATTTCGCTTGGGCAGACAAATGCACATGCACCACATTCAATACAGTCTTTAATATTTAGCTCTTCACACTTATCCAACTCGTTGGCTTTGGCGTGCCATTGCAGTTGTTGAGGAAGTAGAGACGCAGGGCAAGCTTCAGCACATGCGCTGCAACGGATACATTCCATCTCGTAAGTGCTTGGTGAGATCTCACGACGCGTTGGCGCCAAAATACAGTTCGACGTTTTGGTGATTGGCACATTGGCATGCGGCAAGGTAAAGCCCATCATCGGGCCGCCCAAAATTAAACGCGGCAGTTTTTTATCTGCTTTGTAGCCAAACTCTTCAAGTAACTCATGTACTGGTGTGCCTAATAGCGCCCAAACGTTACGAGGTTGCTTAAAGGTTTTACCGGTTAATGTCACAACGCGGTTAACCACAGGTTCGCCGTCAATTACCGCTCGCTTAATCGAGTAAAGAGAGCCGACGTTCTGAACCAAAACACCAATGTCTGCAGGAATGCCGCCAGCTGGAACCTCTTTGTTGGTGAGGATCTTGATAAGTTGCTTCTCACCACCAGAAGGGTATTTGGTTGGGATAACGCGAATGACGATATCTTTGTCTTTCGCTGCAATCTCAAGTGCTTTTATCGCATCTGGTTTGTTGTCTTCAATACCGATAACGGTCAGCTTTGGTTGAAGAATGTGTTCAACCACTTCGATGCCTTTTAATACTTCGTCGGCATGTTCTTGAAGCAACTTGTCATCAGAGGTGATGTAAGGTTCACATTCCGCAGCGTTGACGATCAAAATGTCGGTACGACCTAAGCCTGATTGAAGCTTCTTAGCCGTAGGGAAACCTGCGCCGCCCATGCCTGAAATACCAGCTTGGCGAATCACATCAAGCAGTTCGTCAGAAGTCTTTGTCGAAAAATCTTCAACTGGATTTTTTTCAATCCAAGTGTCTAGGCCATCAGGTTTAATAACCACGCATATTTCGCTCAAGCCTGAAGGGTGAGCGGTAGTTCGCGGTTCGATAGCGGTAATCACACCCGATGTTGGTGCGTGTACTGGCAAAGTAAAACCTGTGTCTAAGGCCGTAAGTTGCTGACCTTTTAACACAGTGTCGCCAGCAGCAACCAATAGGTTCCCCGGCTTACCGATGTGCTGTTTCACAGGAAGAACGATTTCTTCTGGAAGCCTTGCATGGACGATATCAGTAGTATTCGACTGTTTCTTGTTTTCAGCAGGGTGCACGCCACCAGGGAAGTTCCAAATACAGCCCGTGCGAATTTGTTCAATTAAAGAGATCATACTAACCCTATGCTTTAGGCTCTGACGCAGTCGCATCAGTCGCTTGGTTAGTGATATCAGTAACAGGGATGATGTTCATCTGCCATTTCCAATTTTCAGTCGTTGTTGCCACTGGAATCATTTCAATACAGTCAGTAGGGCACGGTGCGACACATAGATCACAACCTGTACATTCATCTTTAATTACTGTGTGCAGTGCCTTGGTGCCACCAACAATGGCGTCAACAGGGCAGGCTTGAATACACTTGGTACAGCCGATACACATATCTTCGTGAATGAAGGCAACGGTTTTTACTTTGTTATCTAAATCATGAGCGGAGTCTTCAACTTCTACGCCCATTAAATCTGCTAGCTTCTCAATGGTTGCTTGGCCGCCCGGAGGACATTTGTTGATCTTGTCTCCGTTAGCGATCGCCTCTGCGTATGGGCGACAGCCAGGGTAGCCACACTGGCCACATTGAGTTTGCGGTAAAATGGTGTCGATTTGATCGACGATAGGATCAGCTTCAACTTTAAAACGGATAGAAGCAAAGCCCAAAATAGCGCCAAAAACAGCGGCTAAAACGGCTAGCGCAATGATCGCAATTAAAATGGTACTCATGTTTATTTCACCAACCCAGTAAAGCCCATGAATGCCAGAGACATTAGGCCTGCTGTGATCATCGCAATCGATGCGCCTTTGAATGGCATTGGAACATCAGCAACCGCAATACGTTCACGCATTGCAGCAAATAAGATCAATACAAGAGAGAAACCCACCGCTGCGCCGAAACCATAGATGATCGACTGAATGAAGTTGTGGTTTTCATTGATGTTCAGAAGTGCCACACCTAATACCGCACAGTTGGTGGTGATAAGAGGCAGAAAGATACCCAGCAGGCGATAAAGAGTCGGGCTGGTTTTGTGAACGACCATTTCCGTAAATTGAACAACCACCGCGATAACCAAGATGAAACTCATGGTACGCAGGTATTCAATACCCAGAGGGGTAAGGATGTAGGTTTCTACTAGGTATGCAGAGACCGACGCTAACGTTAGAACGAAAGTCGTCGCGAGGCCCATGCCAATCGCAGTCTCCAGTTTCTTGGAGACTCCCATAAATGGACATAGTCCTAAAAACTTCACTAGCACAAAGTTATTGACCAGCACTGTGCCAACCAACAACAAAAGGTATTCGGTCATAATGGATTAATTCTTGAGATTCCGATCCCGATATTATCCTGCTTTGCTCACCTAATAACAACCAAGGATCACTAGGGATTTAGACACTTGGTGAAAAAATCAACGGGTAACCGTTTGATTAAGATGGATCAGGTTAAGTATAGGTGGGTATTTGCGGGGAATGAAAAATAAGATTAACTCAATGATAACTCATCGAATCAATCCTATTTTCTTTGTTGTAAAAAGTGTCGAGGAACGAAATGACTTAGTCTTTATGAACCTGAGCTTTCTCAATTAATGTTTCGAACAGAGGCTCTGCGCACCAAAATTGGCATAAATAGCTTATGTTCCGTGTGTTCTTTTGGCTCGTCACTTGCGAGTTGCAGAGAGAGCTTAACCGCTTGATTAGCCATGACTTGAATTGGGTAACGAATGGTGGTCAATCGAGGGTAGATGAAGCGAGCAATGTGGCCGTCATCAAACCCAATAACTGATATATCTTCTGGAATACGAACGCCATTTTCTTGTAATAACGCCAAACAGCCTGCTGCCATGTAGTCGTTATACGTTGCAATGGCTGTGATATCTGTGTTTTTTGCCATTAAGTTAACCATGGCTTGCTCACCGCCTAGCTCGTCAGGTTCACCATATTCGATGTACTCATCGTTCGATTCAATACCGTGATCTTTCAATGCATCCAAATAGCCACCTAAGCGGTCGTGAGCATCTTCAATATCGTGACTCGAGCAGATGTAGCCAATGTGCTTGTGGCCGTTTTTAATCAAATACTCAGTCGCGATGTAAGAGCCGCGGCGGTTGTCGAGAGCAATACAGCGGTGTTCGATATCGGGAACAATTCGGTTGATGAGAACTAAGCCGGGCACTTCATTGGCTAGCTTAACCAATTCTTCGTCGCTAATGCCTTTGCTATGAACCACGAGTGATTCGCAGCGGCTGTTGATCAGCAAGTTAATCGCATTACGCTCTTTGGTCGCGTCATGGTAGCCGCTGCCAATCAGTAGCTGCTTTTCTTGCTCACTTGCCACGGTATCAATGGCTTTGATCATCGAGCCGAAGAACGGGGCAGAAACATCATTAACCAGTACACCAATCGCGTTTGAAGATTTGCTGACCAATGCACGGGCGTTGGCATTTGGGCGATAGCCGAGTTTTTCCATAGCGGCTTTTACCGCCGCAATTGCGGTTTCACTGGTGTGAGGTGCATTGTTGATTACTCGAGAGGTGGTCGCGATTGATACGCCTGCTTCCTTCGCAACATCTTTAATGGTAGCCATTCCGCTCTCTTATTCTGAATATAATGCTGTGTGCTGGTGGTTGGACATTTAACAACGGATAGTTAGGCAATTCAAATATTAAACATCAAATATGACGAGGTTTGATGGTTTATTTTTGATTGGCTGACTAGTTTGAAAATAATAAGCCAAGCTCTAGATTTGAGCTTGGTTTTTGAGTCACATTGGCGTGTGGACTGCTGTCGTGTGAGCTGTTGTCGCGTGAAGTAAGGTAATCACAGGTAACCCAAAGTAATAGGGGAACCAAGTGGCTTAGAGCAAGCCGCTTGGTCCGAATCTACTTACGATGCGCTTGTTAGCGTAACCTGATAACGATATTGATTGTCGGTGAGTTGAAACTCTTGGTGAACACTTGGACTCCAAGAATCATCACCACCAACACCCATATGTTGGTGATCTACGCGTACATAGATTTTCTCTTCACGAGTCAGGTCATTGGTATGCTTAGCATCCGTTAATTGTTGCTGGCTGTACTGACTCACACTGAATGAAAAATCGCCTTCGATCCCGATATTTCCTACATTCAAGTTTTTGGTTCCGCAACGTAACCCGCTATCGGTTGGGAATATATACGGCGTATGCATCTGATCCAGTGTCTGTTTGTGTAAACCGAATCGAGCAGCAGCCAAACGGTCTGGATAGTTTTCAAAAGGACCTAATCCCAGCCACGATACTGGAGTTTCATTGGCAGTTTCGAGTGGTAAAGGTAGCTCCATCTCAAGACCAATGCGTGGCATCGGTGGTAAGTGATCGGCTAAGTTGACATCAACCGCGATATTCATTTCGCCTAGGTTATTTAAGGTGTATTGCCATTTGGTAATCGCTTGGATTTGGCCATTAAATTGGTAGGCGAATACTGACGCAACTTGTACTGAGTCTGCGAGCGCTTGCACGACACAACTTGTACACTGACGCTCCCATTGACCAATGCCTGCAAGTTCCCAGCGACAAGCCCATGCATTTGGGTCGATGTTGTCTATCTCACTGATACCAATGTCGTTATCAAGTGGCGCGCGATAGAAGTTATCGACAGGTGCCTTGATAACTTGCGGTTGCCCATCAACGATCCAGTGGGTCAACAATCCACTCTCTGTATCCCATTGCCATTGATGTGTTTCATCTAGGCTAGACACGACCACTTTATTGTCTTGCTGATGTAACTGGGGAGCCAAAGCATTTGCCGTGATCGGGAGTTGCAAGCCAGCATGGTTACGTAAAGCAAATTGCTCCGTCGCACAAACATGGCCTTCCCCTGCCCACTTGGTTGAATGAGTCAGAGTAATATCGGTGTTGAGATGATATTCGGCTTGTGCTTTTGGTGTGAAAGCGAGGTCAATTACCAGCTCTTGTTTACTATCTTCAGCAACGGATAAGACTTGTTGCCCTGATTGAATCACGATGCCATTTTCGAGCAATCGCCAGCGTAAGATTTCATTGTCAGTCGCTCGGAACAGGTTTTCATTGGTTACCGTTAGGCGGCATTGATCTTCAGTTTGCTCTGCTAACGTCACATTGATCATTCTCTGGCAGTATTTCGCCTCTTCCAAGGTCGGGTGTACGCTGCGATCTGGGAAGATCAAACCGTTGATGCAGAACTGACGGTCGTTGATGACATCGCCAAAGTCTCCACCGTAGGCCCAGAAGTGTTCACCGTTTTCATCCCATTGGCTTAGTCCTTGGTCAACCCAATCCCAGATGAAACCGCCTTGTAGGCGAGGATATTCTCGGAATGCATCCCAGTAATCATTAAAGCTACCCAAACTGTTACCCATTGCGTGTGCGTATTCACAAAGAATAAGCGGGCGTTGCTCGTTAGGCAGAGAAACCCATTTCTTGATAGACCATTTTGGAACGGCATCGTCTTCGATAGTGCTGTTAACGCGTGCGTACATTGGCGCAATGATATCGGTCGCTGTGGTATTTGAACCACCGCCTTCATACTGTACCGGGCGAGAAGGATCGTACTGTTTCGACCAAGCATACATCGCATTGTGGCTGCTGCCGTGCCCTGACTCGTTGCCCAAAGACCAGATGATGATAGAAGGGTGGTTCTTATCACGCATGACCATTTGCGTATAGCGACTCATATAAGCGTGTGCCCATTGCGGATCCGCAGACAAGCGATTCATAGGCTGCATGCCATGGGTCTCGATGTTCGCTTCATCACACACATATAAACCGTATTCGTCACACAGCTCGTACCATCGTGGGTGGTTAGGGTAGTGAGCGGTGCGCACAGCATTGAAGTTGTACTGCTTCATTAGACAGATATCGCGGATCATGTCTTCTTCTGTCATCACATGCCCCAACTCTGGGTGATGCTCATGACGGTTGACGCCGCGAATCAATAGCGGTTTGCCGTTTAGCTTTAGCTGACCGTCTGTCATTTCGACTTTACGGAATCCAACTTGATAAGCTTCACTTTCTATGTGGTTACCTTGCCTATCAAGCAATGACACGACAATTCGGTAAAGGTTAGGAACTTCTGCGCTCCATTTCTTCGGATCTCGAACATGAAGAGTTTGGAATACCACATCATCGTAGGTGCCACGCTCGTCAATTCGTCGATTATGAGGGCGATCGATAAGCGGTTCAGTCACCGCGTTTTCACCGTCAAACAGTTGAACCTGAACTTGGTAAGTGTCTGGTGCCGTAATTTTGGTGACAATAGACAGTGAACCATCGCGATAGCATGCGTCTAAGTCCGGCGTAACGAACACATCTTCAATGCACTGCTTTGGTTTAGCTAGTAAGGTCACATCACGGAAAATACCGCTTAGCCACCACATATCTTGGTCTTCTAAATAGCTACCATCACACCAACGTATCACCATGACAGAAAGCGTATTGTCGCCAACCGTTAGATACTGAGTTAAGTCGAACTCGGCAGGTAAGCGGCTATCTTGGCTGTAACCAACCCAATTGCCATTACACCAAAGATGAAAAGCGGAATTGACGCCATCAAAGATAATACGTTGGGTGTTCTTTAGGTCATTTTTAGTCAACGTAATTTGAGTGCGGTAACAACCGGTTGGGTTTTCTGCCGGTACAAACGGTGGGTTCACTTCAAATGGGTATTTTACGTTGGCGTAGATAGGTTTATCGTAGCCTTGCATTTGCCAGTTCGATGGTACGGTAATCTCGTCCCATTGTGAGTCATTGAAACTTGTTTCGATAAATTCACCGTCAACTTGTTCAGGTGCATCAAAGTATTTGAACTTCCATTGTCCATTAAGAGATTTACGTTGTGACTCAATGCCGTCTCGAGCGTGCTTAAGGTTGCGGTAGCTTGATAATGGGCTGTGCGCATTAAGGCAGTGGATATTCACAGACTGTGGGTTTTCCCAATCGCGTCTTTGGATGATGTTTGAAAATGCCTTCATGGTATTCCTACTCTTAAAGTGTTCAATATGGGTAATAATTCTATTAAGTCATCGGTCTTTTAAGCCGTGATGACCGTTATCAAATCGTTGGTTATGCGTATTGTTCTGTTGGCTTATTCAGCTATTCAGCGAGCTGTTTTAATAAATAATCTTTTGCTTCGGGTATGCCCTGTTCGGCCGCTTGATTAGCAATAAATGCAGCTTGTTTGATGTCATTGTTGTTTAGGGCTTGGTCAATGTCTTTTTGGATATTCAGCCATTGCGCCTTTTGATTGGTTTCAATTGTCTGATTTGATGGTTGAGAAACTTGCTTTGAACCTAAGGTTTCGGGTTCATTGTCGGATGAAACACCAAGCTCAGCCAATAGAGTCAAAACCGCACTGTTTGTTGATTTGCTCGCCGTAACATCAATGACACCTACGTAGCTCAACGTCGCAGTCAACGGCAGTTGCTTATTGCCAATAACCTGCTGAGATTCTGAATACAGATCTTCAGGATGAATTCGATTGATGGCGCTATCTAACTTAGTGCTATCGGCGCTGACCACAATAAATTGCGCGTTGTCTCGTTGAGGTTCGAGTGCAATTGATGCTTCAATTCTTTCTAACCCTTGCATCGTTGTCGGGTAGTAAGTGAAGTCGTTAGTACTGTATTGACCAAGCAGTCGCCATTGTTTGTCAAAGACATAAATAGACGGTGCGAATAGCGCATCATTTTTAATGTATGAACGAATGAGCAAGGACAGCGATTCTGTCGTGTCACTGATTTGGTACGCGATGGTCGGAAAGCGTTGGCTATCCGCTTGTGTATTGTCATTTAACAATGAAGAGGAAAGGGTCGGTAAATGACCGTCCATAATCACTTGTTGGTGGAATGGAACAGACAATTGCGTCATTGGCAGCGCACTTAGCTGAGAGCAGCATGCACTCTCATTGAAATCAGTATTAAGTTCCTTTTCAGGTATTCCGCTGCATGCGCTAACTGTGAGTGCCGCGACAATGATCACCAATGATTTTAATTTCATCTGATTGCTACCTTAGTAAAGGGGAAAACATCGGCTTTCCCCGTTAAATTGCTATTCCAGTGTTGAGCGTCAATTCGTTGATTGAACAGACGCTCGGGTGTGGTGGTTTACCACCAAGTTTCTACGTTGAAACCAAAGGTAATTTCATCGACGGTCTCTGCATTGATGCTCGTCGCCGTGCCATACACTTCGTTACCACGGTCCCATTCGTTGTTGGATTCAGAGTACGTCGCAAAAATACGAATAGATGGACGAGCCCATACCCCTTTTCCAGCTTGGAACATTTGAGCCACGGTCACTTTATACATATCGTTGGTGCCCGAGCCGTTTTGAGCTTCTACCGTTTCGTAACCCACCTCTAATGCTGTCGACATGTAATCTGTCCAAGCATATTGAGGACGAGCTCCGACACTGAACCACTTCTCACCATCGTTGTTATCTAGGTTTTTGTCTTGATAAGCGATGGAGTACATCACTTGAACATCTTCACTGATATTCAAGTCACCGTGGTTAAATAGGCGCCAGCTAGAACCATCGTGTTCCACACCCGTGCTGTATTTTCTGTTTGATCCACCTTCAGCACTCATTAATCCACCTGCCAACGCATCGGTACCATATTGGAAGGCCAAGGTGTTTGAACCGTAGTTCCAAGCTTGACGGTAAAGAGCAGAGAGCATTGCGCCAGAAGTAGTAATGTCTTTATCGTCGTAGCTTGAGTTCTGCGTGGTTACGTAGTTTAGGCCGAGTGTTAGGTCTGCTGTTTCACTTAGCTCAATGCCACTTAAGCGGGCATCGATGTTATGAAGGCTGCGTCCATCGTCACTTGAAGAGTTTGGTGCCATCCAAGCTAAGTGAGCATCAGCAAAGCCGAGATCCCAATCTTCAATACCAAGACCGGTGCTGGATGTATCCCAGTACTTCACATCTATCATGTGGACTTCGTGGCGACGGTAAAAACGTTCACCGGCCCAAATTTTTGCGTTGGGTTGGCCGTCGATAAGCCCATGGCCTGCTGACCAAAGCTGAATCGTACTCACGTCTCCCCAGCTATCTCCACTGCCTAGATAAATCGTGGTGTCAAAATAGGCGTCATTGTCACGCCATACATCGGCTTTCACTCCCGCTTCCCACCAATTTAGTTCATTACCTAAACGGTAGTTACCGTAACCTTGGCCCGCTCGAATAACGTCGTTGCGTTCTCCTTTGCCGTCGTTATGTTGGTCATTATCGGTGTAGATGTTTCCCCATTTTGCATAACCAAAATACGTTACGTTCTCCACTGCAGCGAAGCTGACTAATGGGGCGAGGGACAGAGTGAATCCTAATGCTTTGACTAGCATTTTTTGTTTCATGAAGTGTCTCCATTATTTTTTATTTATGGATATTTTTATGTTTGAGTCCTAACTCGAGCGAGAGTGTAAATAAACTCTGGAAACGTTTTCATGATGAAGTTGGCATTTTTATGCTATTGATGGGTTTGTGATTATTTTGTGTGATTTTGATCTGATTATTGGGCTTGTATAGGTGTTTTTACGCTAGGTTTTGTGATTTTAAAGTGGAATCGTTTTCTTTACTCAGTGCTATGTGGTGGTTTAGAGGGAGTGATTATGCTGTTGGTTGTCTTGGAATTTGAGGTGAAGCGGGTTTGAGGTACTTTGAGTGTCGGGTTGTTCGAGGGCTTTGAGGAAAAGCAGCCCAGTTAATGATAACTGGGCTCGTGAGACAAGGAAGTAAGTATCAAAGCAAATGCAGCAGCAAGGCTACAAGCATCGTGTTCTGTACCGTCAAGCTGGAATGTAAAAGTTAGGACCCAGAGAGACACTTCATAGATGTACTCGAAGATCTAAGAATACGAGTGTGATGTGATCAGTTCAAGAGGAAATGTATTTTAGCCTATGTGTTAATGGGAACTTTGATTTAATATACTGAATTTAAAAGATTAAATTGCCATTAATTATCGTTTTATATTGCTTTATTTAGAGTGGAAAGTTCAATTCTACCTAGAGGTAGGCAATATGAGATGGAATGGTGGTCAATCTAAATCTTTGAATTAGGAGCTATTTACCAAAGTTATCAGTCTTGAATATTTACTGGAAACGTTTTCATGATTTCGAGTTTGATCACAGAAACTCTGGGCTTAATAATTATGATACGGGGTAATTAAACGCGTTAAGGTTAAAAAAATGACGAATAAATCCCTAATTGATATTACCGGTCAACACTCGCAACTGATTGTAGAACTTGGCGATTTTGCCGAAATTCTTCATTGGGGAGCTCCCGTTCGTGGTGATTTAGCTAGCTTCCGTGTTTCTCTTGAAAGACCGGTTCCATACGGCCGCCTTGATAATGATGTTGCTATGTCTCTGAGCCCAGAGCTCGGGCGCGGTGTTTTCAGCAGTCCGGCATTAGAAGGGCACCGAGACGGATTGGACTGGGCGCCTGTTTTCTCTATTACGGATGTTCAACAAACACCATCTAGCCTAATCATTGAGAGTGAAGATATACGTGCAGGCTTACGTTTAACAACCGAGTTATGCCTCGATAAACATGATGTTGTGAAATCTCGTCACACCTTAACCAACGTTAAAGCCGGCCTTTATCAGGTGAACCGTCTCGCCAATACTTTGCCATTACCAGCAAGAGCTAATGAGTTGATGACGTACTACGGCCGCTGGGTACATGAGTTCCAAACGGTGCGTCAACCCTTACAGCAAGGGGGCTATCAGCAAGAAAATCGTCGCGGAAGAACGTCTCATGAACATTATCCAGCGATGGTTGTCGGTACCGCTAACTTTAATGAAATGGCAGGTGATGTGTGGGGGATTCACTTCGCTTGGAGTGGTAACCACAGACTGCGCGCGGATGTAAAAGCAGACGGTCGTCGCTACGTGCAAGCGGAAGTTATTTATCTACCGGGTGAGATTACATTGGATGAAGGTGAAAGCTTAACGACACCTTGGTTATATGCCAGTTTCAGTTCGGAAGGCTTAAATGGAATGAGCCATCAGTTCCACTCCCATGTGCGTTGTTCCATCTTGCCGGAGTCTTTCGCACAAAAGCCTCGACCTATCCATCTTAATACTTGGGAAGGCATCTATTTTGACCATGATCCTGATTATATTATGTCGATGGCTAGCCAAGCCGCGGATATGGGAGTAGAGCGTTTTATCATTGACGATGGCTGGTTCAAAGGGCGCTGCGGAGACAAGGCTGCGCTAGGGGATTGGTTCTTAGATGAAGAAAAATACCCAAATGGTTTAGATCCGATAGTTGAGCACGTTAATCAGTTGGGTATGGAGTTTGGATTGTGGTTCGAACCTGAGATGATCAATAAGGATTCTGACTTATACCGAGCCCATCCAGACTGGTTGCTTGCGGTTGACGGCTATGACCAACCAACGGGTCGTAATCAATATGTTATCGATCTTCAGAATCAACAAGCATTCGACTTTTTGTTTGAGCGTCTTGACCACTTCTTAAGTCAGTACAACATTGCTTACATTAAGTGGGATATGAACCGAGAAGTTGTACAACCTGCGCATCTAGGCAGGGCTGCGGCTCATCAACAAACCGCTCGTTATTATGAGTTGGTCGATAAAGTCCGAGAGAAGCACCCAATGGTTGATATTGAATCGTGTGCGGCTGGTGGTGGTCGTATCGATTTTGAGGTTCTTAAGCGTACGCAACGTTTTTGGGCGTCTGATAACAATGACGCGCTGGAAAGACAAACGATTCAGCGTGGGATGAGTTACTTCTTCCCCCCTGAGGTAATGGGAAGCCATATTGGTGCGAGCCACTGCCACAGCACTCGTCGTCGTCATAGTATTGAGTTTCGTGGTCTAACAGCACTGTTTGGTCATATGGGGATTGAATTAGATCCTGTGAAAGAAGTGCAAGAAGAGAAGCAGGGCTTTGAACACTACATCAAGCTACATAAGATGCTGCGCCCGTTACTGCATAGCGGGAGAACTTGGCGAGTTCCAACGGACGATAGTGCCCATCAAATCCATGCGGTCGTCTCCGAAGATGTGTCAGAAGCTGTGGTGATGATTGCACAGCTTGCGATGCCAACCAATTCATTGAGTGGTCATTTGCGTATACCTGGGCTAGATCCACAAAGTTTATACAAGGTATCTGTGATTGATAAACCGTCAAATTACGATGATATTGTGAATTATCAACCGCCATGGACAGAGTCTTGCTGTGAATTATCAGGTGCTTGGTGTGCCGAGGTGGGGCTGACGATGCCAATACTTGACGCAGAAACAGCGATGCTGATTAAGTTTGAACGTATCGAGTAAGTTTTAGCATAGGCTTTATATTTGATGAACCGCGTAGGTGAAATTACGCGGTTTTTTATTGCCTTTAATAAGCCGTCATGAACTATCAAATCAATTTGATGTGCCCGTATAGATTGGAGAACTGTAGGTATTCCCAGCGTGATACTGTACTTATGTAATCGTTCTCATGCGTTACTTCACACAATGAACTGTTTTGAGCACTTTAATTAGCGATATTCTCTATCAATTCGAGGGTTTTATTGTTCGATCTCTCACTTTGGATATTTGACTGAAAACGTTTCCATGGAGTGGTTGTTGATCACAGTATCTGTTCGTTGGAATGGTTACATTAGCATCGGACTTGATACTTGAGTGTTTTAAGAAGCGACCACAGAGTGGCTCTAAAACAGAACTTGAGTGGATAAATTATTATAAATAAAAGGTAAGCGTTTCAACGTCTGTTAGGAGATGAAGTTACGCGCCTGAAGGAAATACTATGTCTGATCAAATTACTCTACAAACCAAATTATCGTATGGACTTGGGGCTTTAGGTAAAGACTTTGCCTGTGCTCCAATCTACATCTTCTTAATGTTTTACTTCACCGATGTTGCTGGGCTGTCAGCGGCATTTGTGGGTACTATCTTTTTGGCCGCGCGCATTGTCGACGCGGTGACCGACCCAATGATGGGCGTTATCGTTGATAACACACGCTCTAAGTTTGGTAAATTCCGTCCTTGGATAGTGATTGGAACCCTGTTAAATGCTGTAGTGCTTGTTGGTCTTTTTAGTACGCATATGTTTGAAGGCACTACGTTATACATTTATGCAGCGGCTGCTTATATTCTGTGGGGCCTTACGTACACTATTATGGACATTCCATATTGGTCTTTGATTCCTGCACTATCGAGCTCTCGTCAAGAACGTGAAAAGTTGGTTGTTTGGCCACGATTATTTGCTAGCTTGGCGTGGTTTATTACGGGTACTTACGGGCTACATATTGTCGGTAAACTGGGTGACGGCGACCAAGGACAAGGTTTCTTCAACGTTGCTATGTTGATTGCTGTGCTGTTCGTGATGAGTGCATTCTTGATTGCTCGCAACGTAAAAGAAAAATCGGCACCAGCAAATGCGAAACCAGCTGAGCGTTTCAGCTTTAAAGATGTAATGGTTATCATTGGTAAGAATGACCAACTAAAAGCACTTATTGGTACCGTATTGTCGTTCCAAATAGCAAACTTGTTGGTGGGTGGTTTTGCGATTTACTACTTCTCTTACGCTTTAGGCAACGCTGACTTGTTCCCCGTTTATATGATGGTGGCAGGTATCGCTGAAGTTGCAGGCGTATTCTTGTTCCCTCGTATTGCATCAGTGTTACCACGCAAACACCTATGGGTTATCGCTTGTGGCTTCCCAGTGCTGTCTTGTACCACTCTACTTATCATGGGCTTTATCGCTCCAGGTAACGCGATTCTAATCGGTATCGCAGGTGCTGCTATCAAGTTTGGTGTGGGTATCGCTAACGCACTGCAAACTGTAATGCTTGCCGATGTTGTTGATTACGGTGAACACAAAACGGGTCGTCGCAGTGAGAGTGTTATCTTCTCTGTTCAAACTATGCTTGTTAAGTTTGCAGGCGCGGCTGGTGGTTTTATTGTTGGTATGGGCTTGTCTGTGGTGGGTTATGTACCAAACGTGGAACAGTCTGACAGCACTATCATGGGACTGCAGTTTATGATGGTAGGTTTACCAGCGATTCTAATGACGGTAAGTGCTCTTGTTTATAAGCGCTACTACCACCTGCATGAAGGATTTGATCAAGACCAAGCCGGTAAAGAGACTCAGACAAATGTTGTTACAGCAGAAGCATAACCGCTAAACGACGTCTAATCTAGAATAAAGCTCAGTTTAGTCACTAAGCCCAAACGCCTCCTTGTGAGGCGTTTTTTTATGGATGTGAGTTAATCAAAGCTGTGCCTGTAGGGATTTTGTTTCGACTAAAACGCAAAAAGCCGCATCGAATGATGCGGCTTCTTTAAATTTGGCTCCCCTTGCAAGACTTGAACTTGCGACATACGGATTAACAGTCCGCCGTTCTACCAACTGAACTAAAGGGGAATTGCTTGTTAGCGACGCGAATTCTAATAATTGTCCGGATTTCTGTCAATAAAAAATATCAGAAAAAAGTAAGATAAAAAACTTTACTTTCTTGAACGCCTTATAGGATTTAGCTTTGCTTTAGTTATCCACCAAAATTGTGGATAAGTGTGTGTGTGAAACTTTAACAACAATAATCGGGATAAATCGAAAAATGTAAAAACCTTATCTAACGTAATGTATTTAAAAGATTTATAGCAAAATGTCGCAATTGTATAACTTTTGTAGATTATAAAACGAACAGTAAAACAAGCGGTATTTTTAGGTTTTTTGGGGAAAAGTAGTGGATTAAAATTCGAGTAATTTAGCTGGGGAAACTTTGCAGGGCACGGATAATACCAAGTTCTAAAAATAAAAGCTATAACTGATCTCTGATCTTAAGATGCATTTCTCTAGATAATTGTTGCAACGACACTCCTCCTAGAGTGACAATGACCTGATTAAAAAAACAGTATGGAAATGGCGACCTATGAGTAAACTCTTTGACTTGGTATCGGACTACAGCCCGTCCGGTGATCAGCCGACAGCGATAACCAAATTACTAGACGGATTAGATTCTGGTTTGGCACATCAAACTCTACTAGGGGTAACGGGCTCAGGTAAAACCTTTACCCTTGCCAACGTCATTTCCCAATCTCAAAGACCTGCGATTCTGTTAGCGCCTAACAAGACATTGGCGGCTCAACTTTACGGTGAGATGAAATCTTTCTTTCCAAACAATGCCGTTGAGTATTTCGTTTCTTACTACGATTACTACCAACCTGAAGCCTACGTTCCAACCACGGACACGTTCATCGAGAAAGATGCGTCTGTGAACGCTCATATCGAACAAATGAGGCTTTCGGCAACCAAAGCCTTATTAGAACGAAAAGACGCCATCATTGTGGCTTCTGTGTCGGCTATCTACGGTCTGGGTGATCCTAAGTCTTATTTGAAGATGATGCTTCATTTGAGTCGTGGCGAGGTGATGGATCAGCGAGACATCCTGCGTCGATTGGCTGAGCTGCAATATTCAAGAAACGATGTCGCCTTTGAACGTGGTCAGTTCCGTGTTCGTGGTGAGGTGATTGATATCTTTCCGGCTGAATCTGACCAAGATGCGGTTCGAATTGAGATGTTCGATGACGAAGTGGACTGCATTAGTATTTTTGATCCTCTGACTGGTGCGGTGAAACAAAGAGACTTGCCGCGCTTTACGGTTTATCCAAAAACTCACTATGTAACGCCAAGAGAAAAAATCCTTGAGGCGATTGAGAACATCAAGGACGAACTGCGCGATCGTGCTCAATACTTAAAAGACAACAATAAGCTTTTGGAAGAGCAGCGTATCTCTCAAAGAACTCAGTTTGATATTGAGATGATGACCGAGCTTGGCTTCTGTTCCGGTATCGAAAACTATTCACGATACTTGAGCGGCCGTGCGGAAGGGGAAGCGCCGCCAACGTTATTTGACTACCTGCCTGATGATGGTTTGCTGATCATCGATGAGTCACACGTGACTGTGCCGCAAATTGGTGCGATGTATAAAGGTGACCGTTCTCGTAAAGAAACCTTGGTCGAGTTTGGTTTTAGACTGCCTTCTGCATTGGATAACCGTCCAATGAAGTTTGAAGAATTTGAGTCTATAGCCCCACAAACGATTTTTGTGTCGGCAACACCAGGTAATTACGAGATTGAAAAATCAGATGGCGAGATTGCTGATCAAGTGGTACGTCCTACTGGTCTGTTAGACCCAATCATCGAAGTAAGACCTGTCGCGACGCAGGTGGATGACTTGCTGTCTGAAATCAGAATCCGTTCAGTGAAAGAAGAGCGTGTTTTGGTTACCACGTTGACCAAGAGAATGGCAGAAGACTTAACCGAATACCTAAATGAGCACGGCGTTAAAGTGCGTTACTTGCACTCGGATATCGATACCGTTGAGCGTGTAGAGATCATCCGAGACCTACGTTTGGGCAAGTTCGATGTGTTAGTGGGCATTAACTTACTTCGTGAAGGTTTGGATATGCCTGAAGTGTCGCTGGTGGCGATTCTTGATGCAGATAAAGAGGGCTTCTTGCGTTCTGAGCGTTCTCTGATTCAAACCATTGGTCGTGCTGCTCGTAACTTGGAAGGTCGAGCAATCCTTTATGGTGATTCGATTACTAAGTCGATGAGAAAAGCGATTGATGAAACCGATCGTCGTCGCGAGAAACAGCAAGCCTACAACGAAGAGCAAGGCATCACTCCGCAAGCGTTGAAACGCAATATCAAAGACATTATGGAACTGGGTGATCTAACCAAGTCGAAGCAGCAGCGCCAATCGAAACAAGTTCCACTATCTAAGGTGGCAGAGCCTTCTGAAAGTTATGCAGTACTTACGCCGCAACAGCTTGATAAAGAGATCAGCAAGCTAGAATCTGCGATGTATCAGCATGCTCAGAATCTGGAATTTGAATTGGCCGCACAGAAGCGTGATGAAATTGATCAGTTAAGAAAGCAGTTTATTACCAACAGCTAATCTCACTTTTCGCTCGAGAATTGATCCCCCTCAACACAAGAATTGAGAGTGTTTCAGACAAAAAAACAGCCAGTAGTAAATGTTCTACTGGCTTACGTTTGTGAACAATCGGTCCACTAACAACGTCAGTTGGCTAGGTGACCCGAAGGTCATTTATACCGTTGCATCGTTCGTGCCAGATAGATAAAACATTGATTGTTTGAAGCAAGTAAAAAAACACACTACAAATACTGTGGCTAATTTGCATAATGCAAAGCGGAATGCGACTATAATAAGAAATGCAAATTATAAATGGCTAGGATATGCAATCAAAAACGCTAGATAACAAATCGAAGTATTTGTTGATGGTAGAGGATACCGCTTCGGTAGCAGCTTTATATCGCTCGTATCTTACACCGCTCGAAATTGATATCAACATTGTCGGCACTGGCCGCGATGCAATCGAGAGTTTGAATCATCGAATCCCAGACCTTATTTTATTAGATCTACGTCTGCCTGATATGACGGGTATGGACGTACTATTTGCTGTAAAACAAAAATACCCTGAAGTTCCAGTTATCTTCATGACGGCTCACGGCTCTATCGATACCGCTGTAGAAGCGATGCGTCATGGCTCTCAAGATTTCCTTATCAAACCGTGTGAAGCCGACCGACTCCGTATTACGGTGAATAATGCGATCCGCAAAGCCACCAAACTTAAAAATAGCTCGGAACACCCGGGAAACCAGAACTACCAAGGTTTTATCGGCAGCAGCCAAACCATGCAGCAGGTTTACCGAACTATCGATTCTGCTGCATCGAGTAAGGCGAGCATTTTCATTACTGGTGAAAGTGGTACCGGTAAAGAGGTATGTGCAGAAGCCATTCATGCGGCGAGTAAGCGTGGCGATAAGCCGTTCATCGCGATTAACTGTGCCGCTATCCCTAAAGACCTGATTGAAAGTGAGCTGTTTGGCCACGTTAAAGGTGCCTTTACCGGTGCTGCGACCGATCGCCAAGGTGCTGCTGAGCTTGCTGATGGTGGAACACTGTTCCTTGATGAACTGTGCGAAATGGACTTAGAGCTGCAAACCAAGCTGCTGCGCTTTATCCAAACCGGTACTTTCCAAAAAGTCGGCTCTTCGAAGATGAAGAGTGTCGACGTTCGTTTTGTGTGTGCGACCAACCGTGACCCTTGGAAAGAAGTACAAGAAGGTCGCTTTAGAGAAGATTTATACTATCGTTTATACGTGATTCCATTGCACTTGCCGCCATTGCGTGAGCGTGGTGAAGATGTCATCGAGATCGCGTATTCTCTGCTAGGCTATATGTCGGTCGAGGAGGGGAAGGCGTTTGTACGTTTTGCTCAGGAAGTACTTGATCGCTTTAATCAATATGAGTGGCCGGGTAACGTTCGTCAGCTACAAAACGTGTTGCGGAACGTGGTGGTTTTGAATAACGGCAAAGAGATTACTCTCAACATGCTTCCACCACCGTTGAACCAACCGATTGAAAACAGTCTGCGATTGAAAGAGAAGCAGAATGAAGACATCACGGTAAAAGATATTTTCCCATTGTGGATCACTGAGAAAACGGCTATCGAGCAGGCCATTAAAGCGTGTGATGGCAACATCCCTCGTGCGGCAGGTTTCTTAGATGTCAGTCCATCGACGATATACCGTAAGTTGCAAACGTGGAATGCGAAGCAGTAATCAACAAACAATAAGAAAATAATAATGACGAAAGTATTAAATCAGCAAAAAGTTGATGAGCTTGGCGGCGAAATAGGCCAAGAGAATGTCCCGGTTTTACTGGAAATCTTTTTAGGTGAGTTGAAAGGCTACTACGAACACCTAGAGATAAATAAAGAGTCGGATACCTCTAAGTACTTGGCTGATATCAGTCATGCGCTTAAGAGCAGCGCAGCAAGCTTTGGTGCGGATTCTTTGTGTAGTTTTGCTATTAGCTTAGACGCAAAAGTGAAGCAAGCGTTGCCTGTAACCGAGATTGATTTTCAAGATATGCAAGACCTCCTGTTATCGACGTACACTGAATATCAGCAGTTGATGACGGACCTTTAAAACAGCGAGTTATTACTGAGATTAAAAAAGGAGCAGCATGCTCCTTTTTTGTTGTTTGTCGCTTGAACCTATGGCTACGCCAACTGGGCTTCAATGGCTTGTTGAAGCTTCACACGGTCGTGTCGCCAATCTCGGTTTGCCGATGCAAGATCTGTGGTCACACAATTCCATTGCACTTCTAGTTCCGGGTGAGGTTCATTGCCTAACACGATGTCTATTTTCCTTGCCTTACAGGTACGTTCACACCACTCCAATTGCTCTTGAAGCGTCATTTTCCCTGCGGGACCGTGCTCTGGTGAAAGGTTTTCAACGAAGATAACTTTTGCCTTGGTGTTCTCAGAGATTGCTTTGCCAATCTCTGGAAGGAGAAGAGGGGGCATCACACTGGTTAAAAAGCTTCCAGGGCCAAGGACAATGCAGTCTGCTTGCTCAACGGCAGCAACGGCTTCTTTGGTTGCTGGCACTTCTGGAGACAAGTCCATCATGCGCAGCTTTTCCGTCATGTCATCAACGTTGGTTTCGCCGGTAACCCAGCGGCCGTCCATTGATAGAGCCGTGAGGTCTGAAGGATGCTCAGTCATCGGCACGATATTGACATCGACCTTGAGCATATTTCGAATCAGGTTAATTGCTTCCAATGGGCGAACGGAAAGGTTGTCTAACGCCGTCAGCATTAGGTTACCCAAGTTATGACCGTCTAGCTCACCTTGACCACGAAAGCGGTATTCGAACATCATCGAACTGATTGAAGGCTCTGTGATTAATTGGTTGATACAGTTGCGTGTATCTCCCCATGCGATGCCACCTTGGCAATCTCTAATACGTCCGGTGGAACCGCCGTTATCTGTCGTTGCAACAATGCCAGTTGCGTTGTTACCAAAGTCTTTTAATGCAGCTAACATGCGACCTAAGCCATGGCCACCGCCGATTGCTACGACTTTCTTTGAAGAGTAAATATTCATTTATTGTTCTTGTTAGGTTATTACCAACTATAATTTAGGTTAAATGCTTCTCGCTATATACTCAACAAGAGTTATTTTGAGCGTTTGATACGTTTTTTTTTGCCGATGTGACCCGTTTTTTACCATCAGAGCTAGATTCACGTACAAATATTAAGTATTTTATTACTCAGCTACTGCGCGTGTGAATATAACGCTCAGTTGCCATAACTCCGAGCTCTCGCATGCTAAGTCGCACAGTGGTATTTGCTGTACCGATACGCATTAAGAGCCAGTGACATGTTGTCACAAGGGCTTAATTGGAAATGATTATGCCTCCCGTGTTTGGAAAGGTGTTCCGTGGCGCAACAATTTGAAGATAGATTCCATCGCAAGTTTTATTACTTGCGCTTGTCGGTTACAGACGTCTGTAACTTTAAATGTACTTACTGCTTGCCAGATGGTTACAAACCGTCAGGGCAAAAAAACTCGTCTTTTTTAAGTGTTCCCGAGATCAAACGCGTTGTTAAAGCGTTTGCAGATTGTGGTACCTCAAAGATCCGCATTACAGGCGGAGAGCCGAGTCTGCGTAAAGACTTTCCTGAAATCATACATACCGTTGCTTCTACTCCAGGCATCGAAAAAGTAGCCACCACAACGAATGGCTACCGCATGGAGAAACAAGTAGGGCAATGGCGTGATGCTGGTTTAACCCATATAAACGTGAGCGTGGATAGTTTAGATTCGCGCATGTTCCATCAGATCACTGGTGAGAATAAGTTTACTGAGGTTATGCGAGGCATTGATAAAGCGTTTGAGGTTGGCTTTGAACAAGTCAAAGTCAACGTCGTATTAATGAAAGACCTCAATAGTCAGGAATTACCAGCCTTCCTTAATTGGATCAAAGACAAACCTATTCAATTACGTTTTATCGAGCTGATGAAAACCGGCGAGATGGACGAGTTGTTCGATAAACATCATGTGTCTGGCGTTGCGATTCGCAACCAGCTTATTGCTAATGGTTGGCTGTTAAAAGTCAAAGCCGTTAACGATGGCCCGGCGCAAGTGTTTGTCCACCCAGACTACAAGGGTGAAATCGGTTTGATCATGCCTTACGAGAAAGACTTTTGTGAGAGTTGTAACCGACTGCGCGTTTCTGCGACCGGTAAACTTCACTTATGTCTGTTTGGCGACCATGGTGTTGAACTGAGAGATCTGATTCAAGAAGATCAACAAGAGCAAGAACTCATTGATCGAATTCAGGCTCAGCTTCAAACCAAGTCCGTTAGCCACTTCTTACACGATGGCAACAGCGGCATGACTCCAAACTTGGCGTCAATCGGCGGTTAACCCGCTACACACTCTAAAGCATTTTATCGCTCAGCTTCTTCAGGCTGGGCGAATCAGTCTAATGAAAAATTTATATAGGTGAACAAATGGGTCACGCAGAAAGCAAATTCCAAGCAGCAAACATCGCAGTACTAACGGTTTCAGATACTCGTACAGAAGAAAACGACACTTCAGGCGGTTACCTAGCAGAGCATGCTAAAGAAGCGGGTCACAACGTGGTTGATAAGCAAATCGTTATTGATGACATGTACAAGATCCGTGCGATCGTATCTAAATGGATCGCTGATGAAAGCGTACAAGCTATCATGATCACGGGTGGTACTGGTTTCACTTCTCGTGACAGCACGCCTGAAGCGCTTAAGCCACTGTTCGACAAAGAAGTAGAAGGCTTTGGTGAGCTATTCCGTCAAGTATCTTACGAAGAGATCGGTACTTCGACAATTCAATCTCGTGCGATTGCGGGTTTTGCTAACCACACGGTTATCTTTGCGATGCCAGGTTCTACAGGCGCTTGCCGCACCGGTTGGACTAAGATCATCAAGCAACAGATGGATGCTAGCCACCGTCCTTGTAACTTCATGCCACACCTTTCTGTATAAGGCGGTTTGAGTATGAGCCAATTTACACACATTAACGCGTCTGGCGAAGCAAACATGGTCGATGTATCGGCTAAAGCGGAAACAGTACGTGAAGCGAGAGCGGAAGCCTTCGTTCAAATGTCGGCAGAAACGCTAGAGCTGATTGTCTCTGGTAGCCACCATAAAGGTGATGTTTTCGCAACGGCACGTATTGCGGGTATTCAAGCGGCGAAGAAGACGTGGGATCTGATTCCCCTGTGTCACCCTCTGCTATTAACTAAAGTAGAAGTGCAGCTTGAAGCTATCGAGTCTGAAAACAAGGTTCGCATCGAATCTGTTTGTAAGCTTGCGGGTAAGACGGGCGTAGAGATGGAAGCGCTAACGGCTGCTTCTGTGGCTGCGTTAACGATTTACGATATGTGTAAAGCTGTTCAGAAAGACATTGTTATCGAAAACGTGCGCCTGCTAGAGAAGACAGGTGGTAAATCTGGTCACTTTAAGGTGGAGTCATGATTACAGTACTTTTCTTTGCTCAAACTCGTGAACTTGTTGGTGTGGACAGCGTTGAAGTTGATGCACAATTTAAGACGATTGAAGCGATTCGTAGTCATCTTGTGACACAAGAAGGCAAATGGGATATCGCATTGGAAGAGGGGAAGCTTCTGGCTGCACTTAACCAATCAATCGTACCTCTGACAGCTGAAGTGAAAGACGGCGACGAAGTGGCTTTCTTCCCACCAGTGACTGGAGGCTAAGCATGGATCCAAGAGTATTAGTGACAGCTGAGGACTTCTCGGTAGGCGACGAATACGACTACTTGGCTCAAGGTACAGCTGCCGGAGCGATTGTGACGTTCGTTGGTAAAGTTCGCGACATGAACCTTGGCGACAATGTGATTGGTTTGTCTCTGGAGCACTATCCGGGTATGACAGAAAAATCACTGAGCGAGATCTGTGACCAAGCTGAGGCTCGCTGGCCTATTCAGAAGATGCGTGTTATCCACCGTGTAGGTGACTTAGATATCGGCGACCAGATTGTTTACGTTGGTGTATCCAGTGCACACCGTGGTGCTGCATTTGAAGCCTGTGAATTCGTTATGGACTTCCTGAAAACCAAGGCTCCCTTTTGGAAAAAGGAACGCACGACCGAAACGACGCGTTGGGTTGATTCTCGTGATTCAGACACGAAAGCAGCGGAACGCTGGGAGAAGTAATTTCTCTTAAAGTGATGTTGCTTCAGCATTTACTCATTTGTATATGAGACAGTTAAAAACCGACCACTTAGGTCGGTTTTTTTGTACCTGCTATAAATCTATTTATAGATAATCATTGATTTGATAAATGATAATTCATTGTGGTTGCATATAAATTCAGCGCGTAATTTTGTCTTAATTGGTGCATTGGATAACCCGGTTTGGTGCAGAGCATTATGCTGTCTTGTATAAAGTGATTATCCTCACAAATAGTGTAGACGGTTTAGGTGATATGTGATGTGCAATTAGATTTCATGTGGCATTAATGTTAATTTGCGCTCAGTGTTCTAGCATAAGATGCTAAAAAAAAGTATCAACACAGATACATCAACACTAAAGGCTGTTTTTTAATTAATCCCTCTACGCAAGTCACTACTGATTTGGGGTTTTTTAGATATTTACACTGATACCTTAAGTATTTCGGAGAATTATCCGATTTTTTGCGACTTGTTTGTGGCAAATTACTTCAATGGTTGATAGTGTGTGCCTCAATCTTTGTAAGGTTTTAGATTTTTATGCTTAAAATTTGAGCTAAATAAATCTAAATCACTGCCGTTCAGTGAACCAAGCAAAGAAGTCATGGATGCAATACGGAAAACTTGGAGTTTATTAAATGTACAAGAATAAAATCACTCAGGCCCTTCTTCTAGGTGCTGGTTTGGCAGTGGCTGCCACTTCTACTCTTTCTATCGCTGCTGAAGTTCCAGCAGGCACTGAACTAGCAAAAGTTCAGGAACTGGTTCGCGGTAATGGTACTGAAGTAGCAACACTCGACCCTCACAAATCTCAAGGTGTACCAGAATCTCACGTAATTCGTGACCTTCTAGAAGGTTTAGTGAACCAAGATGGCGACGGCAATACTATCCCAGGAGTAGCTGAAAGCTGGGAAACGACAGACAACAAAACATTCACTTTCCACCTACGTAAAGACGCAAAATGGTCTAACGGCGATCCTGTAACGGCAAATGACTTCGTTTACAGCTTCCAACGTGCGGTTGATCCTTTAACTGCTTCTCCATACGCTTGGTACATGGAATATACCAAGATGGCGAATGCGAAAGACATCGTTGCGGGTAAGAAAGACAAGAGTGAACTAGGCGTTAAAGCTTTAGATGACTACACGTTAGAAGTGACTTTAGATACAGCTGTCCCATATTTCGTAATGATGATGGGTCACACAACAGTGAAGCCAGTACATAAAGCAACTGTTGAAAAATTCGGTGACCAGTGGACTAAGCCTGAAAACTTTGTTGGTAATGGTGCATTTGTTCCAAATCAATGGGTAGTTAACGAGCGTCTTGAACTAGTACGCAACGAAAATTATTGGGATAACGAACATACAGTTCTTAACAAAGTAACATTCTTACCAATCGAAAACCAAGTAGCGGAAATGAACCGCTTCCTCTCTGGCGAACTAGATTTCACATATGAAGTTCCTAACGAGCACTTCCGTCGCTTACAGAAAGAATACCCAGAAGATGTAAACATTAAGGGTAACCTGTGTACTTATTACTACCAATTTAATGCACAGAAAGCACCTTTCGACGACGTACGTGTTCGTAAAGCAATGTCTTATGCGATGGATCGTGACATCGTGACGAAAGCGATTCTTGGTCAAGGTCAAAAACCAGCTTACTTCTTGACTCCTGAAATTACTGCTGGTTTTGACCCGGTAACTCCAGAGTATGGTCAACTTTCTCAAAAAGAGCGTATTGCTGAAGCGAAGCGTCTTCTTGAAGAAGCGGGCTACACGAAGAGCAACCCACTTGAATTTAACCTGCTTTACAACACGTCTGAAAACCACAAGAAGCTTGCTGTAGCAATCGCATCAATGTGGAAGAAAGAGCTTGGTATTAACGCGAAACTCGAAAACCAAGAGTGGAAATCATATCTAGACAGTAAAGATACTGGTAACTTTGACGTTGCTCGTGCAGGTTGGTGTGGTGACTACAATGAAGCATCTTCATTCCTAACATTGATGGTTAGCCAAAATACAACTGCTGGTCAGCACTATAAGAGCGCAGACTATGACAAGATTATCGATAAAGCACTAAGCTCTACTTCAGAAGAAGAGCGTACTAAGCTATACATCGAAGCAGAAAAATTGCTAGCTAAAGACATGCCAATTGCTCCAGTCTACCAGTACGTTACAACACGTCTTGTATCACCTCAGCTAGGTGGTTACCCAGAAGGTAACGCCGAAGATAAGATCTATTCAAAAGATCTTTATATCAAAGCAAAATAACCTCCTATAAAAATAAAATATAACTAACTTAGACCTGTGTGCGAGAAATCGCACGCAGTGTCTATTTAATTTTTAATTGTCACAGACTGAAAAGAGTGAGTTTATGCTTAAATTCATTATGAAAAGGATATTCGAAGCGATTCCAACCATGTTGGTGTTGATCACTATATCTTTCTTTCTCATGCGTTTTGCACCGGGTAACCCGTTTTCGAGCGAACGCCCATTACCGCCAGAAGTTATGGCTAACATCGAAGCTAAATACGGCTTAGATAAACCTGTATTTGAACAGTACACCACGTACTTGACTAACATCGTTCAAGGTGACTTTGGTCCATCATTCAAATATCAAGATTACACCGTAAATGAGCTGATCGCAGTCGCACTTCCAGTATCTGCGAAGGTAGGTTTTATTGCCTTTATCTTTACCCTGATTATGGGAGTATCGGTCGGAACGATTGCCGCCTTGAAGCACAACACCTGGATTGACTACACCATAATGTCGACCGCTATGCTCGGGGTAGTAATGCCATCCTTCGTGTTGGCTCCAGCGCTTATTTACCTGTTCTCTCTGCACTGGAACATATTCCCAGCAGGTGGTTGGCACGGCGGTACTTATATGTACATCGTCCTGCCAGTTATCGCGATGTCTCTTCTTTACGTAGCCACATTTGCTCGTATTACTCGCGGTAGCATGATTGAAACGCTAAACAGTAACTTTATCCGAACTGCTCGTGCAAAAGGCCTAAGTTACCGTTACATCGTTCTAAAACATGCACTGAAGCCAGCACTGCTGCCTGTCGTTTCTTATATGGGACCTGCGTTTGTAGGTATCATTACAGGTTCTGTTGTTGTTGAAACCATCTTCGGCCTACCAGGTATCGGCAAGCTGTTTGTTAACGCCGCGTTTAACCGTGACTACTCGCTAGTAATGGGTGTAACCATCTTGATTGGTTTCCTATTCATCTTGTTCAACGCAATCGTTGATATTTTGCTAGCGCTAATTGACCCGAAAATTCGCTACTAACAGGGACGCATGGTTATGTTGAAGAAAAAAGAAAATTTAGAAGCGATCGAAAAGTTCTCTGAGAGCTTAGAGATTGAAGGTCGCAGTTTGTGGCAGGATGCCCGCATTCGTTTTATGCGAAACAAAGCGGCAATGGTAAGCCTGTTTATTCTTACGCTTATGGTACTGGCGGTTATCTTCTTACCGATGCTTGCTCAGTACACTTATGATGATACTGACTGGTACGCAATGCATGCAGCGCCAAGCGCGGACCACTGGTTTGGTACTGATAGCTTAGGCCGTGATTTGTACGTTCGTACTCTTATCGGTGGTCGTATCTCATTGATGGTTGGTGTGATGGGCGCATTCGTAGCGGTACTGATTGGTACGCTTTACGGTGCAGCTTCAGGTTTCATCGGCGGTCGTACTGACCGAGTGATGATGCGTATCCTAGAGATCTTGTACGCGGTACCATTTATGTTCCTAGTAATCGTCCTGGTAACGTTCTTTGGTCGTAACATCATCCTAATCTTCGTTGCTATTGGTGCGATTGCTTGGCTAGATATGGCGCGTATTGTACGTGGTCAAACGCTGAGCTTGCGTAGTAAAGAGTTCATTGAAGCCGCACACGTATGTGGTGTAAGCAAATGGAAGATCATTACACGTCACATCGTACCGAACGTACTGGGTATCGTAGCGGTTTATTCTACGCTGCTTATTCCAAGCATGATCCTTACAGAATCATTCTTATCTTTCCTTGGTCTTGGTGTTCAAGAGCCTATGACAAGCTGGGGCGCATTGCTTCAAGAAGGCTCGCAAACAATGGAAGTTGCAATCTGGCAATTAACATTCCCTGCGGCATTCATGGTAGTTACGCTGTTCTGCTTTAACTACGTAGGTGATGGTCTGCGCGACGCGCTTGATCCAAAAGACAGATAACGAAATAGCAATTAAAGGCTATAAAAGATTAAGGAAGCAATAATGAGCTTATTAGATGTCAAAGATCTGCGCGTCGAATTTACCACGCAAGATGGTATCGTAACCGCAGTAAACGACTTGAACTTCTCACTTAACCAAGGCGAAACGCTGGGTATTGTTGGTGAGTCGGGTTCAGGTAAATCACAAACGGTATTTGCACTGATGGGGCTGCTGGCTAAAAACGGCATCATCTCAGGCAGTGCAAAGTTTGAAGGCAATGAAATCCTCAACCTGCCTGAAAAAGCGCTGAACAAGGTTCGTGCTGAACAGATCGCAATGATCTTCCAAGATCCAATGACGTCACTGAACCCTTACATGAAAGTAAGTGATCAGTTGATGGAAGTACTTATGCTGCACAAAGGCATGGGTAAAGCAGAGGCGTTTGAAGAATCAGTACGCATGCTTGAAGCGGTTAAAATCCCTGAAGCACGTAAGCGTATCACCATGTACCCACACGAATTTTCTGGCGGTATGCGTCAGCGTGTGATGATCGCAATGGCACTGCTGTGTCGTCCTAAATTACTTATCGCTGATGAACCAACAACGGCACTGGATGTAACCATTCAAGCGCAAATCATGGAATTGCTGAACGAACTTAAAGATGAGTTCAATACGGCAATCATCATGATCACCCATGACTTGGGTGTTGTTGCTGGCTCATGTGACAAAGTACTTGTGATGTACGCGGGTCGTACAATGGAGTACGGCACGGTTGATGAAATCTTCTACGAGCCAAGCCACCCATATGCGGAAGGCCTGCTTAAAGCGATTCCTCGTTTGGATACCGAAGGTGAAATTCTACCGACGATTCCAGGTAACCCACCTAACTTACTTCGCCTACCAACAGGTTGTCCTTACCAAGACCGTTGTCACCGTGTAATGGACCGTTGTAAGCAAGAAGCACCGATTTTGCAGCCATTTGCTAAAGACCGTCAGCGTGCTTGTTTTTCAGATTGGGAGACTTGGACAAAATGAGTAAAGAATTACTATTAGATATTAAAGACCTGAAAGTTCACTTTAGCATTGCAGCTAAGTCTGCTTGGCCTTGGGCAAAACCATCAAACCTTAAAGCGGTTGATGGGGTTGATGTTCACCTTTACGAAGGAGAGACTCTGGGTGTAGTAGGTGAGTCTGGTTGTGGTAAGTCGACTTTTGCCCGTGCGATTATCGGCTTGGTTGAAGCGACTGAAGGTCAAGTGATGTGGTTAGGTCAAGACCTAATTAAGATGCAGGAAGTGAAGCGTCGTGAGACTCGTAAAGAGATTCAGATGATCTTCCAAGACCCGCTAGCATCGCTTAACCCACGTATGTCAGTAGGAGATATTATTGCTGAGCCTCTAGAGACTTTCTTCCCTGAACTTTCTAAACAAGAAGTGAAGGACAGAGTTAAAGAGATGATGGCAAAGGTTGGTCTACTACCCAACGTAATCAACCGTTACCCTCATGAATTCTCTGGTGGTCAGTGTCAGCGTATTGGTATTGCACGTGCGCTTATCTTGAAACCTAAGATGATCATCTGTGATGAACCTGTTTCTGCACTGGATGTATCTATCCAAGCTCAAGTAGTTAACCTTCTGAAGGAGCTACAAAAAGAGCTAGGTTTGTCTTTGGTATTCATCGCGCACGATTTGTCGGTTGTTAAACACATCTCTGATCGCGTATTGGTGATGTACCTAGGGAATGCGGTAGAACTTGGCGAATCAGATGCATTGTTCTCTGATCCTAAGCACCCATACACCAAAGCGTTGATGTCTGCAGTTCCAATTCCTGACCCTCGTCTAGAGCGCAACAAAACGATTCAGATGTTGGAAGGCGATTTACCTTCACCAATCAATCCACCATCAGGTTGTGTGTTCCGTACGCGTTGCCCACAAGCAACAGAGGCGTGTGCGCAAACTAAGCCAACCATTCAAGGCGATGATGTACACGCAGTATCTTGCTTGCACGTACAAGTCTAGAGCCTATTTAAACCGGTTCAGCCTGTGACAGGCTTAAGCGCAACTTGTTTATGAGTTGCGCTTTTTTTGTGTCTGAACAAGCCTCCTTCAAATAATTCGAACAACTAGGCCAACTTCTTCTAGTTTTGAAAAAGTTGGCTTTTTTTATACTAGAGAAAAGCTTGGATGACAGAGGTTTGGATATGGGTAAGTTAGTTGAAGGTGTTTGGCACGATGTGTGGTACGACACCAAAGAAAGCGGTGGTAAATTTGTTCGTGAAGATGCGGGCTTTCGTCACTGGGTAGAGAATAAACCGGGCGCGCAGTTTCAGCCGGAAAGCGGCCGCTATCACTTATACGTATCGTTAGCTTGTCCTTGGGCGCACCGAACCCTTATCTTCCGTGAACTGAAAGACCTGACCGATCACATTGACGTGACAGTAGTTTGCCCAGACATGATGAGTGAAGGTTGGCAAATGGGGTTACCTGAGCCTCTATTCGGTCATACCCGAATGCATCAAATTTACACTCAAGCCAAACCGGATTACTCGGGCAGAGTAACGGTGCCTGTGTTGTGGGATAAGAAAACCAACACAATTGTGAGCAACGAGTCGTCTGAAATCATCCGCATGTTCAATTCAGAATTTAATGAGTTAACAGGCAACACCGATGATTACTACCCGTGGGAGTTGTCCAAGAAGATTGATGAGTGGAATGATTATATCTACCCAAACATCAACAACGGCGTATACCGAACCGGCTTTGCGACAACACAAGAAGCCTACGAAGAGGCGTATGAAGCGTTATTTGAAGCGTTAGATAAAGTGGATGCGCATCTTAGTGAGAAACGTTATTTAGCGGGAGAGCAGATTACTGAAGCGGATTGGCGGTTGTTCACGACCTTGGTTCGATTCGATGCTGTGTATGTGGGTCACTTCAAGTGTAACAAGCAACGAATTGCGGATTACAAACATATCCAAGGTTATCTAAAAGAGCTCTATCAAATAGAGGGTATTAAAGAGACGACGGATTTCTACCACATCAAGCGCCACTACTATTACAGCCATACGGGCATCAACCCGACTCAAGTGGTGCCTAAAGGGCCTGATCTGGATTTAGATTCGCCTCACGGACGTGGTTAGAATCATTAATTAATCCGCTTTTCTTCAGGCGTAAAAAAACCCTAGATAAACATCTAGGGTTTTTGCTTTCTGAAAAAGAAAATTAGTTAACTACTTTTTCTTCAGCTTGCGCAGCTTGGTCTGCTTGGATAGCCGTTAGAGCTACTGTGTAAACGATATCGTCTACTAGAGCGCCACGAGACAAGTCATTTACTGGCTTGCGCATACCTTGAAGCATTGGACCGATAGATACTAGATCTGCTGAACGCTGTACAGCTTTGTAAGTCGTGTTACCCGTGTTTAAGTCTGGGAATACGAATACTGTCGCTTTACCTGCAACTGGAGAGTTAGGCGCTTTAGAAGCGGCTACGTTTTCCATGATTGCTGCATCGTACTGTAGAGGACCGTCGATCACTAGATCAGGACGCTTCTCTTGAGCAAGTTTCGTTGCTTCACGTACTTTATCTACGTCTGCACCCTTACCAGATTCACCAGTAGAGTAAGAGATCATAGCAACGCGTGGGTCGATACCGAATGCCGCAGCAGAATCTGCAGATTGGATAGCGATTTCAGCAAGCTGTTCAGCTGTTGGATCTGGGTTGATCGCACAGTCACCGTATACAAGAACTTGATCAGGCAGAAGCATGAAGAAGATCGAAGATACGATAGAAGCATCAGGAGCAGTCTTGATGATCTGGAACGGAGGAACGATAGTGTTCGCCGTTGTGTGAACAGCACCAGAAACTAGGCCGTCAACTTCGCCAGCTTCAAGCATCATAGTACCTAGGAATACTGAATCTTCTAGCTTCTCACGAGCAACAACTTCAGTCATACCTTTAGCGCCACGAAGTTCTACTAGACGAGCTACGTAGTTTTCGCGAACTGATGCAGAATCGATGATCTCAACGCCAGCGCCAAGCTCAACACCTTGCTGCGCTGCAACGCGACGGATTTCTTCAGGGTTACCTAGAAGTACACACGTTGCGATACCGCGCTCAGCACAGATAGCCGCAGCTTTAACTGTACGTGGCTCATCACCTTCAGGAAGAACGATGCGCTTAGCCGCTTTACGAGCAAATTCAGTTAGCTGGTAACGGAATGCTGGTGGGCTTAGACGACGGATGCCTTGAGTACCTTCAGATAGAGAATCAATCCAAGGGCCATCAATGTGGCTTGCAACGTGATCGTTAACGAACTCGATACGCTCTTTATCGTCTGCAGGAACTTCTAGGTTGAAGCTCTGTAGGTTTAGAGATGTCTGCCAAGTGTTACCTTGAGCCTTGAAGATCGGTAGACCTGAAGCGAATGCTGGTGCACAAAGGTTAGCAATGCTTTCTGGAATGTCGTAACCGCCAGTAAGCAGGATTGCGCCAATCTCAACACCGTTTTTCGCAGCAAGAGCCGCAGCAACGATAACGTCAGGACGGTCTGCAGAAGTTACTAGCAGTGAGCCTGGTTTGAAGTGCTCAATCATGTGCGGTAGAGAACGTGCACAGAAAGTGATGCTCTTAATACGACGAGTTGAGATTTCACCTTCGTTAACGATTTCAGCGTTAAGGTGCTTAGCCATATCAACCGCACGAGTTGCGATTAGATCGATGCTCCATGGCACGCAGCCAAGAACACGGATAGGGCTAGAGTTGAAGATTTGCATTACTTCAAGGTTCGCTTGCTGAGCACTGTCTGCATCATCAAAGATTTCAGATAGGTCAGGGCGAGTACGGCCAGCCTCATCAACAGGAGCGTTAAGCTTGTTGATGATTACGCCTTTGATGTTTTTGTTCTTAGTACCGCCGAAGTTAGAACATGCTACTTCTATACGCTCTTTAAGCTGCGTAGGGTTGTCAGTACCAGGAGTCGCAACGAATACGATCTCCGCGCCAAGTGTTTTTGCGATTTCCGCGTTCACTTGGTTAGCAAATGGGTGCTTACGAGTAGGTACTAGACCTTCGATTAGCGTAACTTCTGCGTCTTTGTTGATCTTGTTGTATTGCTCAACAACAGACTCAAGAAGCTCGTCCATTTTTTCGCTACCGATCAAAGCTTCAGCTTTAGTCATTGCGATTGGCTCACCAATCTTAATGTCGCTGTTTGCGCTGATGATAGTAGACGTTAGATCTGGTTGGTTACCACCGCTGCGAGGCTGAGCGATTGGCTTGTAGAAAGAAACACTTACGCCCTTACGCTCCATAGCGCGAAGAACACCCATGCTAACACTAGTAAGACCAACACCAGCGCTTGTAGGGATAAGCATAATAGTACGTGACATTGACGAACACCTTTGACTATTGGAAATAAAAAAAGCTCAACTGCTATTCCCACCGATATTTAAATTGGGGTAGGAATAGAAGTTGAGCCCCATTTTCTTGATATGAAAAACTGACTAGCTTCGAATGAAGCTAGTCAGGAAAATCAATTAAAGACCTGCTAGTTTCGCAGTGTCTTCAGCAATTACTAGCTCTTCGTTAGTAGAGATAACCATTGCAGGGATACGGCTGTTAGCTGTAGTGATAGTACCTTCGCCGCCGAAACGAGCTTTAAGGTTAGCTTCACCGTCAACTTCGATACCGAAGATGCCTAGGCGGTTAAGAACCATTTCACGGATTGGGCCTGAGTTCTCGCCGATGCCGCCAGTGAAAGTGATTGCGTCTAGACGACCTTCTAGAGTTGCAGTGTAACCAGCTACGTACTTAGCTAGACGGTGACAGAACACGTCCATTGCACGAGTTGCTTCTTCTTTCTCACCGTAGTTGTCTTCAACGAAACGACAGTCAGAAGTCACTTCAGTTAGACCAGCAAGACCAGACTCTTTAGTTAGCATGTTGTTGATTTCTTCAACAGAGTAACCAAGTGCGTCGTGTAGGTGGAAGATGATTGCAGGGTCTAGGTCACCACAACGAGTACCCATTACAAGACCTTCAAGAGGAGTAAGACCCATAGAAGTGTCTACAGATTTACCGTTCTTGATTGCACATACAGAAGCGCCGTTACCTAGGTGACAGTTGATGATGTTAACTTCTTCAACTGGCTTGTTTAGTAGGCCTGCAACTTCACGAGTGATGAATAGGTGAGAAGTACCGTGCATGCCGTAACGACGGATGCCGTGCTCTTTGTACAGGTTGTACGGTAGAGCGTATAGGTAAGACTCAGAAGGCATTGTTTGGTGGAACGCAGTGTCAAAAACAGCAACGTTTTGTAGACCAGGGAAGTTCTGTTGAGCCGCTTCGATACCGATAAGGTGAGCAGGGTTGTGAAGAGGTGCGAAAGTCGCAGCGTCTTGAATACCCTTAAGAACTTCATCAGTGATAAGTGCAGAAGAAGTGAACTGCTCGCCACCGTGTACGATACGGTGACCGATAGCGCCAAGGTTAGCTTTAAGCTCAGGCTTAGAAGCAAGAATAGTTTCTACCATGAAAGATAGTGCTTCTACGTGAGCTGCGCCCGCGCCTAGTTGTGCTTCATGCTTGCCATCAAGTTTCCACTTCATACGAGCTTCTGGAAGACCTAGACACTCAGCAAGACCAGTTAGGTGCTCTGCACCTGTTTCTGCATCAACAACAGCGAATTTAAGAGAAGAACTACCACAGTTTAAAACTAAAACTAGCTTAGACATTAATGACTACCTGTTTATTTTTCTGATCGAAATCAGTTAAGGATGAAAATTAATCTCAAGAATAGTCGAAGCACATAGGCTTGCGTACTAACCTTGGTCAAAAAAACGTTAATTTCCGTATAAAGTGAAAGCGCTCTTTATCAAAAAGAGGCTTGTGCATTCCTTGCAGAAGTCTTCTCAAAGTTGCTTAAATTGTAAATAAGGGCAACAATGAGATTGAGGTCTGCAAATAATAGCGATATTGTGCAAATATAACAAAAAAATTTGAAAGAATATTATTTTTCGTCAAATTTTTGTGTTTTTAGTTGATGATTTCAACTTTTTTTTAATGGGAGACTCATATGAGCAATAGAGTTGGTTTAGCTAGCAGTTTAAAAGATGGCCAAAAGTACATGGATCTCTGGCCTGTTCGAAAAGAGTTAAACGCTATTTTCCCTGAGCAACGCATTATTAAAGCGACCCGTTTTGGCGTGAAAGTGATGCCTGCGATTGCCGCTATCAGTGTTCTTACACAAATGGTCTTTAATAATTACCAAGCGATGCCACAGGCTGTGGTTATGGCTTTGTTTGCGATCAGCTTGCCGCTACAAGGTATGTGGTGGTTGGGCAATCGCTCAAATACACAACTTCCGCCGGCGCTAGTATCGTGGTACCGCGAACTGCATGAAAAGATCACTGAAACGGGTTTTGCGTTAGAGCCTATGAAGCCGCGCCCTCGCTATAAAGAATTGGCAATCATTTTAAATCGTGCCTTTCGTCAGTTAGATAAATCCTCAATGGAGCGTTGGTTCTAAAGAATCCCAGCTCTCCCTCTTGTCTGAGAACAACTATTCATCTTCTATAGCTTGTTCTCAGATTTGCTCCTCTTTTTGTTACCTCGCTTACTTTCCGTTTAGCTTACCTGTCCTTATTCACTTGGTTTCTTACCTTCCTCCGAAGTCAATATAACCTTTCTCACATAACTCGAGCCTTGTTGTATTTTTGTTAAATATCACTTCAAGTTATCAATGGTTACTGGTAATAATGTCAATAGTGATTTTGATGTTGTTCTCTTTGAGCGAGTAATGACGGGTAGAGCTTGATTCAGGGAGCGATAATGAGTTCTGTAAGAAAGGTATTGGCAGCGGTTTTAAGTTGCTTGATGTTGCTATGGACTGGCAATGCAATGGCAAACGTGACAAAAGTGTCGGTTTCACAAGTTGTTGACCATCCAGATCTGAATGCGACACGTTTAGGGCTTCTTGAAGGATTGAGAGCCAATGGTTATGAACCCGGTAAGAACTTAGAATTCTCCTATGAAATGGCGAATGGTAACCCGGCTCAGGCAGCCAAGATTGCCAGAGAGCTCGTCAGTGAAAATCCACATGTACTTGTTGGTATCGCGACACCGACTTCACAAGCCTTAGTGTCGGCGACTCGCTCGATTCCTATCGTGTTTACCGCGGTTACGGATCCTATCGGCGCTAGGCTCGTTAAACAATTAGAAAAGCCGGGGCGTAATGTCACGGGGCTTTCTGACTTATCTCCGATCACTCAGCATGTGTCATTAATCAAAGAACTGCTCCCTGAAGCTAATTCAATCGGTGTAGTTTACAACCCAGCAGAAGCAAATGCCGTTGCGTTAGTTGGGTTATTGAGAAAGGCAACTCGAGATTTCGGTTATACACTTCACACCGAAAAAGCGCTGACTGTTGACGATGTCGAAGCAAAAGCAGAATCCATTGCTAAGAAGTCCGATGTTATCTATGCCTTGACCGATAATACGGTTGCAAGCGGCATGGAGGGTCTTATCAAAGCGGCTAACCATGCAGATACGCCAGTCGTCGCAGGCGCCACATCTTATGTCGGAAAGGGAGCGATTGCTGGTTTAGGTCTAGATTATTATGATGTTGGGGTTCAGACCGCGGATTATGTCGCAGCCATTCTGGAAGGACAGAAGCCCGGGAAGTTGAGTGTCAAAACTGCGCAGAGCTCTCAGCTGGTGGTCAACCTAGATGCTGCTCGTGAGCTTGGCGTGACAGTGCCTCAATCTGTGATTGAGCGTGCGGTCATTAGCCGGTGAATTGAGTTTGGTGTTAGGTGAGCTAATAGGCCATAAGTCATATTATTAACAGCATTGAAATGGGCTCAGATAACAAACTCACCTGCTCTATATGTTGGCGCTTCTCTATTTTATTCATTTGTAAGCGGTTATTTGACCGTTAGGTGTGTCGTTAATATCAATTTACATTATTTTACGTCGAGCGAATTGCCGATTAATGTAATAATATTAATGGGGAAAATGAAAATAGCTGAACGCTAAGAGCACATTATATGAAAGTAAATAGGCACTTTAGCCTAACCTTTGTTTTCGGGTTTCCCGCTGTGATCGCCGCGATGTTACTTGGCCTAATAGGAAAGAATCATTTTGACGCGGTAGAAAAAGATATCAGTAGTGAGTTTCATCGTATTGAAGATGTGTTCAAAAGAACCACAAAAGTGGCGACAGCCCTAGACTACAGCTTCTCCAACTATTATAAATCAGGAAACCCTCTCTTTCTTGATCACAACAAACATGTTGTGGATGGTCTTTGCCAAATTTGGCCTATTGATGTATTGCTACTTGCCGACGGTAAAACCTCAGACATTCCCTCTGTCGATATCGACTATATGCTAATCGGTCAAGAGTCTCTTTGTTCTGAAAGCAGTGATAGTTATAAGAGCGCGTCAGAAAAAATAGCGTTAGCTCCTATTCTTTCATTTTTATCCCAGCTTGATGAATACCATGCCGGCGTGCACTTTATTGATACGAGCGGCTATGTGATCTCTTCACCTGAAGGTTTTGCCAAAGGGCTGAGCAAAGAGTTACTCGCGACCATAAAGAGTCGTCCTTATTGGCAGAAAACTGCCAACAACCCTGACCAACTCACCCTTTCAGGCCCTGGTTATCGTTTTGATTCCCTTGACCGTATAATCAGTATGACGATCCCTGTATTCCATAAAGGCGTTCACCAAGGGATGCTGTCGGTGGATATTAATGCTGACAAGCTGCTCGCAAACTCGAATGAGCATCTTGCAGGTCGGATCGATATCATTGATACCACTTTAGCGACTCCGGTAGATTCTGCTGCTTTTTATCACGAGATCAAACTGGATGGTGTCTCGTCTCACCATGCGATGTATTACAAATTAGACATCGCGAAAGAGGTTGAGCACTTTTTCGTCTACGAGAAAGACAGCCTTATTGTTGCCATCATTGTGTATCTGTTCTCAGTAACCATCTTCTTCTACGTCAATTCCAATATTGAACGTGGTTACTTCAAAGATCTCGCAGCCAAAGACCCTATGACAGGGTTATTGAATCGTCGTGGCTTAGAAGCGTTCTGGCGCAGTGTAGAGCACGATCAACTGTTTGCATTAACCGTCTTCGATATTGATGATTTTAAGTCAATTAACGACACCTACGGCCACGATAAGGGGGATGATGTGATTCGTTATATGTCGCGTCAGATCAGCAACAGTATTCGAAGCAGTGACGTTGCAGCACGGTTTGGCGGTGAAGAGTTTGTCGTTTATATGAAAGGCGAAGATCGTGAAACTTTGATGAGAACATTAGAGCGAGTGAAGAATGCGATTTGTTCCACTTCAGCCGACATTATTCCAAATGGATTTACGGTGTCTGGCGGTGTCTGCATTGTTGAAACTGAGCAAAGTAAACTTAACTTCGATGAGATATTTAAGTACGCCGATGAAAAGCTGTACGTGGCTAAGACGACGGGTAAAGACCGTCTTAAATTTTAACCACGTTATTGAATCGATGCTTTGTATGCAAATGAAAATGAAAATGAAAGAGGGAAGAGCGAACGTGTCTACCAAGCAAAGCTTATTTGCACCGGTAAACACGTTTGTAGCGTTGGGTATTTAACCCTAAACATAATCTTAAACAGGTTGGCGGCGTTCTTCTTGATAACGCTGAAGGCGTTCTACAATCGGTGGCGCCTTTTTGAAAGTACGAATTTCTTTAAACAGTTCGTTCGCTTCAGGGTAGCCTTTACTTAGATAAACAAACCACTGCTTCACTCTATTGGGGTAGTACATGCCTTTGTCCCCTTTAATTTGAAACTCTGAATAGCGCAGCAAAAGTTCAATGACTTTATCCCACGGCATTTTCTGGTGGTTGTGCTTAACGACGTTACCAAGGTTTGGAATATTGAAAGCACCACGGCAGACCATTAATGAATCGACGCCTGTTGCTTCTATGCAATCTTGACCATCTTGATAGTTCCAGATCTCCCCATTAGCAATCAACGGCAGAGATGTTTTTTCTCTTATTTGATTGATGAAGTCCCATTTGATTTCGCTGGCTTTATAGCCGCCAACTTTGGTTCTTGCATGCACGGTGAGTTCGTCAGCTTTGGCTTGTTCGATGGCATCGACGATTTCAAAGCACTCTTCCGGATGCTCCCAACCTAATCGAATCTTTGCGGACACAGGAATGTGTGCCGGTACCGCTTCTCGACAGGCGTTCACCACTTGATAGATGAGCTCTGGCTCTTTTAGCAATGAAGCGCCACCATTACTTTTGTTGACCGCTTTTGCTGGGCAACCAAAATTAAGATCGATCCCTTTCGCGCCTAAGCTAGCAGCTTGAAAAGCATTCTCGGCCATCCAATTTGGGTGTTGCCCTAGAAGTTGGAGATGGATTGGCACACCAGCCATGGTCTGAGAGCCTTGATGTAGCTCAGGGCAAATACGGTGGAACACATGCGGGGGAAGAAGTTGATCTACGACGCGCACAAACTCTGTCACACAGAGATCGTAATCATTAATCTCTGTGAGAATTTCACGCATTAGGTGGTCTAGAACGCCCTCCATAGGGCCAAGTATTACGCGCATGTTGCTTTACCAAAACTGAATGAACCGAAAAATTCGAGGCGTGATTGTACGGTGTGCTTACAGAATTGTCACTATGAGTGTGGTGCATGTCTTAATGATGGTTTCGTCTCTTAATAGCGACATCTTTGGGAGGATGGCGTTATAATATCGAAAATGCCCAATATCCAGAGCTTTCATGACATATCAATTATTAAGCCTACCAGAATCAATCACTGACATTACTCCGCAGTTTATGGAAGGTGCAATCCTTGCCTCTAACTTAGCGACCAAACCACTCGATCCAGAAGAGTGGCTGGTTATCGTTGCGCCTGAAGCGGGTAAAGAGCTGGTAACAACGGTAACAGAACAGATTAATCGCCAGCACAACCTGATTCAGCGTAATGAATACCTATTAACAGACGTACTGGCTGAAGGTGACTTTAACGAACAGTTCGCTGATTTTTCTGAAGGCTTCATGATGGTTTGGCCAACAGTGGAAGAGCAGTGGCAGAGCGTGACAGTCGCGGATGGTACTCTGCGCATGTTGCAAGCGCTCTTAACCACCTTGATGCTTGCGATTGATGAAGAGCAAACTCAACAACAAATGATCGCTGCAGGGCTTACTAACCCACCATCGCTTGCCGATTTAGTGGGTCAAGTCGATCTGATGATCTCAGAAGTGGCAATGGCAGCGGATGAAGCTATGTTGGGCAATAAGTCCCAGAGCGTGAACCCGTTTAAAGACATTGGTCGAAACGACCTTTGCCCTTGTGAAAGCGGCAAGAAGTTTAAACAATGCTGCGGTAAAAGCAGCTAATCACGGCTTGTTGAGCAACTAAGTTTGTGTGAATAACAGACTCTCTTAATATGTTCAAAAGCTTAAGTAATAAAAAAGTCGACCTCGTGGTCGACTTTTTTGTTGTCCAAGTGTCAACGGCTTACTGCAAGTCCTTTTTCGACTTCACAAATTGAGAAATAACCACAATACCGAAAGCAACCAAGTTACCTGCAAAGATAATTACTAGCCACTGAGGCATAGAAAGATCGAAGAACTGCCACACAACCTTGCTGCAATCGCCGTAAGCCTCAAACATCCACGGAGCCCATTGGTTTAAAGGCGCCCAGCTAGGGAAGGTTACGAATAAGTCGCAGGTTGCGAAAGGGGACGGATTGAACTGGTAATCGACGTGCTCTAAAGCAAGCATCAAACCTTTGTATGCGCCAAATCCCCAGCTAGCAAGGCCTAACCAGCGTGATATTGGGTTATTCGGGGCAATCGCACCAATCATGGCGGCAACACCGATAGCGAGCATAGCAACGCGCTCATAGATACACATCACGCAAGGACCAAGCATCATCACGTGTTGGAAGAAGAGAGCGCACGCTTCAAAAAAGACAATAAAAGCCAGCAGTAAAAGCCAAGATAAACGTCCCTTAGAGAAGTCTTTGATCATTGCTAAAAAGTTCACGAATTGAATCCTGTCTATAAAATAAAAAAGCCCTGATTACTCAGAGCTTTTTATCTTGGATAAGTTTCCTAATCAACTAATATTTTTGATTAGCTAGGGCGTGTTGACCTTTCGCGATTAAATTTTGTTCGAGATAAAAGCGTTTTAATCGCGGCGAGGGGGAAGTAGCCTAGTCATTCTAAGCAAATCCCCCTCAACAAAGAGTAAAACGCTTTTTGCGGGGGCGCCCAGCTCGAACCCTTCGGGCAGTGTTTGCTGGTCATTTCTACTACGTTATCGGCTTCTCATGTAGGCTAGCTACACATCAAAGCCTCTGCCTTGTATAAATACCCAGCAACTCGCTGCAAAAATCAGCTCGAAAGGTCAACACGCCCTCGACACACTTATTGTGGTTTGCGACACAATGTTTAGCTTAATGACCACCAGAGATAACTGGAGCAACGACTTCACCAGTGCGTTGAATGATCCAACCTGCATCATAGAACCATGCTGTCATTGGCTCTACGAAGAACACAATGCCTGCTAGGCCAACCAGTGCCAATACGATGGTGTATGGCAACGCCATGATAACCATGCGACCGTAAGACAATCTAATTAACGGAGCAAGTGCTGATGTTAATAGGAATAGGAATGCAGCCTGGCCGTTTGGCGTTGCAACAGAAGGTAGGTTAGTACCAGTGTTGATAGCAACAGCAAGTAGGTCGAACTGATCACGAGTGATGATGCCTTCAACCAGTGCAGTTTTCACTTCGTTAATGTAAACCGTACCGACGAACACGTTATCTGAAACCATCGATAAAATACCGTTGGCAATATAGAAGAGTGCGAGCTGTGCGCCTTTATCTTCAACGTGAAGTACTGCATCGATGACTGGCTTAAATAGAGCTTGGTCGATGATCACAGCAACAACAGCGAAGAAAACGGCAAGAAGTGCAGTAAATGGCAGCGCTTCTTCAAAGGCTTTACCCATAGAGTGTTCTTCAATAACACCCGTAAATGCTGTAGCTAAGATGATCACAGACAGGCCAATCAAACCTACTTCAGCAACGTGAAGTGCAAGGCCGACGATAAGCCAAACTGCGATTGCACTTTGAACCCATAGTTTTGCTACGTCTTGCTTTGTGCGGTTTGCACGTTCTTTGTTGTCAAACTCAACTAAGATTTGGCGAACATTCATTGGTAGTTGAGCACCGTAACCAAACACTTTGAATTTCTCGACAAGTGCACAAGTTAAAATACCGCAGAAGAAAACAGGTAGTGTTACTGGCAGCATACGGATGATAAATTCACCGAACTCCCAACCTGCTTGCTTAGCAATTACCAAGTTTTGTGGTTCTCCTACCATGGTCATTACACCACCCAGTGCTGTACCCACACCAGCGTGCATTAGCAGTGAACGTAGGAAAGCACGGTAGTTTTCTAGGTCATCACGAGTTAGCTCTGAGATCTCTTCATCATGAGTATGATCGTGCGAAGACGTTGTGCCCTTGCCTGATGCAACCTTGTGGTAGATAGAGTAGAAGCCGACCGCAACGCTAATAACTACGGCGATTACTGTTAGTGCATCTAGGAATGCTGATAAGAAAGCGGCAGCAACACAGAAGGCAACGGAGAGTAAAATTTTAGATTGGATGCCAAGCAAGATCTTCGTGAAAATGAACAAAAGCAGTTCTTTCATGAAGTAAATGCCAGCAACCATGAATACGAGCAAGAGTAATACAGGAAGGTTTGCTTGCAGCTCGTGATAAACCATTTCTGGTTTGGTCATGCCAATGGCGACTGCTTGAATAGCTAATAGACCACCCGGTTGAAGTGGGTAGCATTTGAGAGCCATAGCTAGAGTGAAAATAAACTCAACCACCAATAGCCAGCCCGCAACAAATGGGTCAACTAGGAAGAAAACAAACGGGTTGATGATTAAAAAGGAAATGATGGCAAGTTTATACCAATCAGGAGCTTTACCAAGGAAGTTCTTGATAAAAGCGTTTCCGAGAGACATCGGCATGTTAATACTCTTTTATGTTGATTATGAATAGACAAGCAATACAACATTTTGAGAATCGAGCTATAGAAATTGTTAAAAACTATAACTAACAGTGACTTAGAAAAACTACATTCCATGTAATGTTCTGTGGTCTTGCCAAGTCACTCCCTTAGAAACTCAAGCACTGCTTATTTTTGAGCGCAACTTTACTCTTAGATAACATTTAGTCAACAGGAAAAGCCCTGTAGCCCTAAAAATACCTCTTTTTTGTTGAGAAACGCGATCAAAGTAGCGCAAGCATACCACTTAAAATGTGATAAAAACCGACTAGAATCAATATTTCAGCGAAATGATTGAAAATTACAGAATAACGACGGCTTATATATGATTATTACAACTTAATATTGCAAATTAATAGCTTTAAAAATATGACCAATCCCATTGATTTTAAAGAAAAATTGTTGTGTTAACGGTTTGTTTAAATGGTGGTTTAGAGTCGCTTGCTTTACAAACCTGAGGTGCAAACGTGTGCTGAACTTTAGAGTTATAACTCTAACGGTGTTTAGGGTGAGTAAAATTTTTGAGGGTGTTTCCGCTAGGTGTGAACTAGTGGTATGATGAGTAAATTAGAACAGAATAATTAAATTGGATTGAAGTGTAGATGGTCATTAAGGCGAAGAGCCCGGCAGGATTTGCAGAGAAGTATATCATTGAAAGTATTTGGAATGGCCGTTTCCCTCCAGGTTCTATCTTGCCCGCAGAGCGTGAGCTTTCTGAGCTGATTGGTGTTACACGTACTACGCTTCGTGAAGTACTACAACGTCTTGCTCGTGATGGTTGGTTGACAATCCAACATGGCAAACCAACTAAAGTTAACCAGTTTATGGAAACCTCAGGTCTTCATATCCTTGATACGCTAATGACGTTGGACGTTGATAACGCAAGCAAAATGGTAGAAGACCTGCTTGCTGCTCGTACTAATATCAGCCCGATCTTTATGCGTTATGCATTCAAAGCAAACAAAGAAGCTTCAGAGCGTACTATCAGTAACGTGATTGAATCTTGTGAAGCGCTACTTGCGGCACCAACTTGGGATGAGTTCCTAGAATCGTCGCCATACGCTGACAAGATCAAACAAGCGGTAAAAGAAGATTCAGAAAAAGATGAAGCGAAACGTCAGACGATCTTAATCGCGAAGACTTTCAACTTCTATGATTACATGCTTTTCCAACGTTTGGCATTCCACTCAGGCAACCAGATTTACGGCCTGATCTTTAACGGTGTGCGTAAACTTTATGACCGTATCGGTAGCTACTACTTCTCTAACCCAGAAGCACGACGTTTAGCGATGGACTTTTATAAAGAGTTGTTCATTATCTGTGAAAGTGGCGAGCGCGAAACTTTGCCATTAGTGATTCGTAACTACGGTATCGCAAGTGCACAAGTTTGGAATGAAATGAAAACGACATTGCCGACGAACTTCACTGAAGACGACAGCTAAGCCATAGGTTTACTATTGTTGTTCCTGTTTAGTCAGTGACGTAAAGAAAACGAAAAAGCGGCGAGATAATTCAATTATCTCGCCGCTTTTTATTTATCTGTCGTTACTAGAAAATTATCAGTGGGTCAGTTACTTACCTATGACGAGTAATTTATCTATGTGTAGCAACTTAAAATTTATCTAGGAGTAGTAACTTAACCCGTAAACTCTTCTGAGTCTGGACGGTTGGTAAATTGCACACCGTTTAGAAAATCGCAAAGTAGTTGGTCTTCACACACTTTGTAGTTTTTGTTTTCTGGCTTGCGGAAGTAAGCGCCGATTTCGTACTTGCTCAAGCTAATGCCAACCACTTCTAGTACGTCCAAAACATCTTCTGCTTTCATGTTCAATGCGATACGAAGCTTCATGAAGATCATGTTGTTCGTCAGTGCAACTTCAGGTTTAGGTTGCTCGCCTTCTTTTTTGCCACGCTTAAGGTTGATGAAACCATTTAGGAATACCGCTAACTCTTTATCTTTCATCTTAGAGCATGACTTGTCGTTGTCATCTTTTAGCCAGTTAATCACTTGGTCATGAGCAACAGTCACATCAGCTTGTTCGATAGCTTTGATGATTTGTGCATTTTTAAGGTTTAGTGCGTGTTGAATACGACGCAAGATTTCGTTGTTAGTCACTGGGGATTCCTAAAAAGGGTTTTAGAGTAAAGAGGTGTTGGTTTAGCCTATTTTTGTCGACGAACCAATTTCTACTCTACATAGCATAGTTGACGGCGACTCTAACAGAGAACGCTAATTTTCGGTAGATATAAAAAATCCCCAATGCTGATTAACTCTTTCAAGTCAAAAATGCATTAGGGATTTAGTGATGGGTGCTTGTTATCTGACTGGAGTCAGAATTACATTACACGCATACCAGGTTGAGCACCTTCGTGTGGCTCAAGGATCCATAGGTCGCTGCCGCCAGGGCCCGCTGCTAGGATCATGCCTTCAGACATACCAAACTTCATCTTACGAGGTTTTAGGTTTGCTACCATTACAGTTAGCTTGCCTTCTAGCTCTTCAGGTTTGTATGCTGATTTGATACCAGAGAATACTTGGCGAGTCTCACCACCGATGTCTAGTTGGAACTTCAGTAGTTTGTTCGCTTTTGGTACTTCTTCACAAGAGATGATACGAGCGATACGCATGTCTACTGCTGCAAAGGCATCGAACTCAATCTCGTCTGCGATTGGCTCTTTGTCTAGCTCAGTTTGGCTTGCTTGCTCTTTTTCAGCTTCTGCTTTTTCTTTCGCTGCTGCTTCAGCGGCTGCATCTTCTTTAGAAGACTCAACCATTGCTTCCACTTTCTTAGGGTCAATGCGGTTGAATAGCGCTTTGAACTTAGTGATCTCGTGATCAGTTAGCGGAGTAGCAATCGCTTCCCACGTTAGCTCTTCGTTTAGGAAAGCTTCAGTGCGAGCTGCAAGCTCTGGCATCACTGGTTTCAGGTAAGCCATCAGTACGCGGAATAGGTTAATACCTACAGAAGAAACTTGTTGAAGCTCAGCTTCTTTGCCTTCTTCTTTTGCAAGAACCCAAGGTGCTTTTTCGTCGATGTACTGGTTAGCTTTATCCGCTAGTGCAGTGATTTCACGGATAGCACGGCTGAATTCACGAGTTTCGTATAGCTCACCGATACGCTCAGCAGCAGCAACGAATTCGTTGTATAGCTCAGGCTCTGCAAATTCAGCAGCTAGCTTGCCTTCAAAACGCTTAGTAATGAAGCCAGCGTTACGAGAAGCTAGGTTAACAATCTTGTTTACTACGTCAGCGTTTACACGTTGAGTGAAGTCTTCAAGGTTAAGATCTAAGTCATCGATGCGGCTGTTTAGTTTCGCAGCGTAGTAGTAACGTAGACACTCAGGGTCTAGGTGGTTTAGGTACGTGCTTGCTTTGATGAATGTGCCTTTCGACTTAGACATCTTCGCACCGTTCACTGTTACGTAGCCGTGTACGAATACGTTGTTTGGCTTACGGAAACCTGCGCCGTCTAGCATTGCTGGCCAGAATAGGCTGTGGAAGTAAACAATGTCTTTACCGATGAAGTGGTAAAGCTCAGTTGTGCTGTCTTTCTTCCAGTATTCATCGAAGTTTAGATCGTCACGTTTGTCACATAGGTTCTTGAAAGAAGCCATGTAGCCAACAGGTGCGTCTAGCCATACGTAGAAGAACTTGTCTTTTTCGCCTGGGATTTCAAAGCCGAAGTAAGGTGCATCACGTGAGATATCCCACTGTTGCAGACCAGACTCAAACCATTCCTGCATTTTGTTTGCAGTTTCATTCTGTAGAGAGCCAGAACGAGTCCACTCTTTAAGCATGCTTTCGAACTGAGGTAGGTCGAAGAAGAAGTGCTCAGAGTCTTTCATTACTGGAGTTGCGCCAGAAACCGCTGATTTAGGATTAATTAGCTCAGTTGGGCTGTATGTCTCACCACAGTTATCACAGTTATCACCATACTGGTCTTCTGACTTACACTTAGGGCAAGTACCTTTTACGAAGCGGTCTGGTAGGAACATCTCTTTCTCAGGATCGAAAAGCTGAGAAATAGTGCGGCTAGAAATGAAGCCGTTCTTTTTAAGTTCTAAGTAGATGTGAGAAGCCAGTTCACGGTTCTCTTCGCTGTGTGTGCTGTGGTAGTTATCAAAGCTGATATCAAAGCCAGCGAAGTCTTTTTGGTGCTCTTCACTAACAGCAGCGATCATCTCTTCTGGCGTGATACCCATCTGTTGAGCTTTAAGCATAATTGGCGTGCCGTGAGCATCGTCAGCACAGATGAAGTTTACAGTGTTGCCACGTAGACGCTGGTATCGAACCCAGATATCAGCTTGGATATGCTCAAGCATATGGCCAAGGTGAATAGAGCCGTTAGCGTACGGAAGCGCACAAGTTACCAAAAGTTGTCTTGGATCAGTTGCCATACTTAATAATTCGCTTTTTTGATAGGTATAAATTTGAGAGGTAATACTACTTTATAACGTGTGATACGCCAAGGTATCAGACTAAGGATTCCCCTAGTTTTTTAGGGGTTCAGTCTTCATCTCGTGGGTGATAGCATAAATAAAAAAAGGAGTCCCAATGCGTAACTTTACTTCTAAGCAAGATTTCTGTTCATGGTTGAATGAGTTCGAGTCACCAATCCTCATCCCAGAGTGGGCGCTACACCAAAATATTGTATCGGTTGATCCGCGTGGATCATTTGTTATCACCTTACCTTTTGCCGCTAATCAGCTTGCGGTTGAATTGGAACAGTGGATTCACTCTCAGATTGAACAACAGCTTGTTAGCGCTTTTCAGTTTGAAGTGAAGGTGAAGCCGTCTGCGTTAGAAACCACGGTTGCGACACCATTGAAGGGGGTGAAGAACATCATCGCCGTGACATCTGCAAAGGGTGGGGTGGGTAAATCGACCACTTCAGTCAACCTTGCTTTGGCTTTATCTAAGTCTGGTTCAAAAGTGGGTTTGTTGGATGCGGATATCTATGGTCCTTCTGTACCTATGATGCTTGGCCAATTAGATGCGAAACCAGAAGTCCAGAATAACAAGTGGATGATGCCAATCGAAGCGCACGGTATTTTCACTCACTCTATCGGTTATCTTGTGTCGAAAGATGACGCTGCGATTTGGCGCGGTCCAATGGCGGCCAAGGCTTTAGGTCAGCTTGTTAACGAAACCGTATGGCCAGAGTTGGATTATCTAGTTATTGATATGCCACCGGGCACGGGCGATATTCAGCTGACGTTATCGCAACAGATCCCAGTGACCGGGGCTGTAGTGGTGACCACTCCTCAAGATTTGGCGCTAGCGGATGCACGTAAAGGCGTAGCGATGTTTGATAAGGTGAGTGTGCCAGTCGCAGGCTTAGTTGAAAACATGAGCTATCATATTTGTAGTCACTGTGGTGAGAAAGAGCATATCTTTGGTGCTGGTGGTGCCGAAGCTATGTCAGAAGAGTTTTACCTCGATATTTTGGCACAGATCCCTCTTCATATTGATGTGCGAGAAGATATCGATGCAGGTTGCCCGACGGTGATTCGTCGTCCAGATAGTGAACATACACGTCACTACTTAGAGCTTGCAGAGAATGTGGCTGCGAAGATGTTCTGGACCGGCAAGGCGAGACCAGAAGCGATTAACTTCTCTATGGTTGAATAACGAATCTATGGTTGAATAGCGCAAGTTAATCACAAAGTCGTTTAAATATAGTTTGGATTAGATAAACAGCGGTGGATTTAAGTCAATATCCATTGGGCTTGTGCAAATAGTTGTAGGCAAGTTATTTGAAAGCAAACGATTGCATTCATTAAATGCATTGATATCATCAATTTGACTGCAATTAGCTAAAATGGCGACTAGAATCTATGTGCTTTAGCCCCTATAATCAGGCGGTTTATCTCTTCCCACCACCAAACCATATCGGGTGCAAAATTAATGTCTGATAATAATCAATGTGTCATCGTAGGTATCGCTGGCGCTTCAGCTTCAGGAAAAAGTCTGATTGCTAGTACAATTTATAATGAATTGCGCGAAAAAGTAGGCGACCATCAAATTGGTGTTATCACGGAAGATTGCTATTACAGCGACCAAAGCCACTTGAGTATGGAAGAGCGTGTTAAAACTAACTACGATCACCCAAATGCACTAGATCATGATCTTTTATGTGAACATCTACAGCAGCTAATGAGTGGCAACGCCGTAGAAGTTCCTGAATACAGCTACACAGAGCACACACGTACTTCTGAAACGACTACACTTACTCCAAAGAAAGTGATCATTTTAGAGGGTATTCTGCTTCTAACAGACCCGCGTCTTCGTAAACTAATGCACGCAAGTGTGTTTATGGATACACCATTAGACATCTGTCTATTACGCCGTGTTAAGCGTGATGTAGAAGAGCGTGGTCGTACAATGGACACTGTACTTAAGCAATACCAAGAAACAGTACGTCCAATGTTCATGCAGTTTATCGAGCCTTCAAAACAACATGCAGACATCATCGTTCCTCGTGGTGGTAAAAACCGTATTGCGATTGATGTGCTAAAAGCGCACATTGCGAAGTTGTTGAAGTCTTAATCGAATAAAATTTTGCCTAAGTGACTCACTTAGCTTTATTTTTTACCGAATCAGTGGCACTTTTATAGTGCCACTTTCTTTTGGAATCTAAGCAAGGAATATGCGGATGAAGAAACTACTCATTTTCATAGCTGTACCAGTGTTTGTTGTCGTTGCAGCAATTCTGGCACTAGTGCTGTTAGTGAATCCCAACCAATTTAAGCCATTAATTGTCGAACAAGCCCAAAAACACACAGGCCTAGAGCTAGTGATCGAGGGTGATATCAGCTGGCAATTCTTCCCATCCATTGGCTTTGAACTTGGTCAAACTGAATTACGCAACCCTGAAGGTTTTACGCAACCTAACCTATTTAAGGTTGATACCGTTGGCGTTGACGTTTCGGTTACTCCGCTATTTAGCAACCAACTAGAGATCGGCAACATTACTCTAGATGGTGCAGAATTCTATTTAGAAACGCTTAAAGATGGTCGCAAGAACATTGATGCACTAACGCAAGCGTCAGCGCCTCAAGAATCTGAGCCTGCAGCAGGCACAAGTTCTGAATCAGCGCCTGCCCCTCAAGAGCAAACTACCACAGACGCATCGGGTTGGACGATCAACCTTGCAGGCGTAACTGTATCAAACGCATTGTTTGAAATGGACGACAAGCAAGCGGGTTCATTCACTAAGCTATACGATGTGTCTTTGAATCTTTCTGAGTTTGCCGTTGATACATGGACAACCGCGACATTTGCGGCTTCTGGTGAGAACAATCAACAGAAGTTCTCTGCACAAGGCAGTGCAGAATTCAAATTAGCTGAAGGCTTTGCAAGTTACGCACTTCGTAATATCGACTTAAACGCTAAGTTCAATGATCCAGCGACGTCGATTGAGTCAGCAAAAATTGGCTTGAATACGTTTGAGTTCGATAAGGTAAACCAACTGACTTACGCTGTAATCGGTAATGCAGCTGGCCTTGACCTTGATCTTAAAGGTGGCGGTGAACTTACTGTTGATAGCGCGATTTCAAAAGTAACGCTGAACAAGTTAACGTTAGACTCAACATTCAAAGGCGACACGCTTCCTCAGTCTCCAATGAAAGTCGACATGCTGTCTGACTTAAGCTTCGATCTTAACAAGAGCCACCTGAGCTTTGTGTTAGAGAAGCTACAAGCTAACGCTATTGCATTAGACGGTAAAGCAGACGTAATCCTATCTGAAATACCAAAGGTTCGTTTCTCTCTTCATAGCCCGAATATTGATTTAGATGAATTCTTAGGCTTAGGCAATACAACAGAAACAGCGAGCACAGCGCCTTCTGGTTCTGCTGGTGGTTCAACGTCAAGTTCTGGTAGTTCAGATCCAGCTAAAGAAGTGGAACCTGATCTGTCGGCTCTGAAAACGTTAGACGTGAAAGGTGACATCACGATTGATAAGTTCAAGGCGAACAACGCGAAGATGCAGAATGTTAAAACCGCATTTTCGGTTAACCGTGGTATCGCAGAGCTAACCTCATTCACCTCGAATCTTTACCAAGGTTCTATTTCTGCTACTGCAAAGTTAGACGCTCGTAAAACACCAGCGACTTACACGGCTAAGAAGAAAATCAAAGGCGTGAAAGTACAACCGTTACTGGTTGATGTTGCAGATAACGATATGCTGGAAGGTACCGGTAATATTGATGTCAACGTGAAAGGTAAGAGTCTAACTCCGACGGGTATCAAGAAAAACCTAGTCGGTACTATCGCGATTAACTTTGAAGATGGTGCAGTTAACGGCATCAACGTAGCTCAACTGATTCGAGAAAACTACGCTAAGATCAAGGGCGAGAAAGTTGAAAGCACAAATGAAGCTCAAAAAACGGACTTCAGTGCAATGAAAGCGACGCTGAAAGTGGATAAAGGTTGGGTTTCAACTAACGACTTATCAGCACAGTCGCCACTGTTACGTGTGACAGGTCAAGGTAAAGCAAACTTCATCAATGAAACGGTCGACTTCCTTGTGCGTACATCAATTGTGGGTTCACTTGAAGGTCAGGGCGGTAAGAGCATCGACGACCTGAAAGATGTGACTATCCCAATTAAGGTAACAGGTCAGTGGGCAGCCCCGAAATTTGCACTTGTTTTTGATGATGTATTGAAACAGAAAGCACAGAAAGAAATTGATCGTGGTTTAGAAAAGTTAGACGAAAAGTACGGTGACAAGATCAAAGATGAGAAAACAAGAGACGCAGTAAACGGTCTACTAAAAGGTTTGTTTAACTAGTCTTCATCTCATTTAAAAATGAACAAAGCGCCACTCCTGTTGTAGGAATGGCGCTTTTTATTTTTGGCTCGATAATACTCAAGAGAGATTCCCTATGACACTCGTCCCTCGCTCTAGGGAATGACGATAGGCCGTCGTCCTTTGTTCAAGAGCGTAACGGCCTAGTGGTCGTCATCCTCGAGAGGGAAGAATGACCGAGTCGGGGACCTCTGGTTGAAGGTGATTACCAGTCAACGCCTTGTAGCGCTTTAACACCAGATTCAAAAGCGTGTTTCACATTGCGAACTTCAGATACTGTATCTGCTATCTCAGTAAGAGTACGGTGCGCGCCACGACCTGTAATGATGACAGACTGCATCTTCGGGCGGTTATTCAACGCCTCAACCACTTCATCGAGTTCGATGTAACCGTAGCTAACCATGTAAGTCAGTTCATCAAACAGAATCACATCGATCGACTCATCAGCCAGCATGCGTTGGCACTCTTTCCATACACGCTGCGCAGCTTCAATATCTTGCGCTTTGTTCTGAGTTTCCCAAGTAAAGCCTGTGCCCATGACTTGGAACTCGACATCAAGCTTTTGCAGAACGTTTTTTTCGCCGTTATCCCAGGTACCTTTAACAAACTGAGCAACGGCGCATTTCTTACCATGACCAACTGCACGTGTAATCGTACCAAAACCGGATGTTGATTTACCTTTACCGTTACCCGTGATGACCAGCAATAGGCCTTTTACTTCTTGTGCTGCAGCGACACGTGCATCGACTTGTTTTTTTACTTTCTGTTGTCTTGCTTTGTGGCGTTGTTCTTTGTTGTCTTCAGTCGACATAACAAATCCTTTTAAGTTGTGATTGCGTCTATCATAGCCTAACTTAACGATAGCAAAAACCATCGGAAGAACAGGTGATTAGGGATGAAAAAGATACTCGTAGTTTGTATGGGGAATATTTGCCGCTCGCCAACAGGTGAAGCGGTGCTAAGGAAGAAAGCGCAACAGCTGGATATTGATGTTGTGGTCGACTCTGCGGGGACGATTGGTTTTCATCAAGGCAACCCGCCAGACTCGCGATCCAAATCTGCAGGAGAGAAGCGAGGCTACAGCTTTAAGGGGATTACTTCTCGTAAAGTGGTAGATAATGACTTCGAAGAATTTGACCTGATACTCGCGGCCGATAGGGCGAATTTAGACGACTTAATGAGCCAATGCCCAGTTCACCTCCAATACAAGCTCGCATTATTTTTGAGCTTTGGAGAGTCACAATATCAAGAGATCCCCGATCCGTATTATGGTGAGGGAAATGGTTTTGAATTGGTGTTGGATTTAATCGAAGAGTCTAGCGAAGCGATACTGCGTTCGATGTAGTGTAGGAACAATGTACGTCGTTTTGTTATCAGCGTAAGGGCTGACCGATAGGTATAAAAAAGGCCGACATTGAATGTCGGCCTCTCTAAATCTAACTTAAAGCTACAGCTAAGATTACTTAGACATTACTTTGTAGATTGGGTCTTCTGCAACGTTCGCTTCAACTAAGCTACCTGCTTTGTGCAGCATAGCAACACAGTCTTGGCTTAGGTGGCGAAGGTGAAGTGTTTTACCTAGCGCCGCGTAACGGTCAGCAATCGTGTCGATCGCTTCAATTGCAGAGTGGTCAGTCACGCGTGAGTTTGCGAAATCAACGATTACATCTTGTGGATCGTTGTATGCGTCAAACAACTCTAGGAAGTTAGCCGTTGAACCAAAGAAGATTGGGCCGTTAACTTTGTACTCTTTTGAGCCTTCAGCGTTTACTGATGTATCTGCGTAGATGTGTTTAGCATGTTGCCAAGCAAACATTAGCGCAGAAGCGACAACACCAACACCTACTGCCACAGCAAGATCAGTCAGTACTGTTACTACGGTAACAAGAACGATAACGAAGAAGTCTTGTTTAGGAACGCGACGCGCAAGCTTGAAGGTTGCCCATTCAAATGTGCCGATAACAACCATGAACATTACGCCCACAAGTGCTGCTAGAGGAATCATTTCAATCAGTGCAGAACCGAACAGGATGAACATCAGTAGTGCAACTGCGGCGACGATACCTGAAAGACGACCACGACCACCTGAGTTTACGTTGATCATCGATTGACCGATCATCGCACAACCACCCATCGCACCGAATACAGAACACGTTACGTTAGCCATACCTTGACCAACACATTCACGGTTAGATTGACCACGAGTGTTTGTCATTTCGTCTAGTACTGTCAGTGTCAGCAGAGATTCAATCAGGCCGATAGCCGCAAGGATAATTGCGTAAGGCAGGATGATCTGTAGTGTATCTAAAGAAAACGGAACAGCAGGAATTGAGAATGTTGGAAGAGAGCCCGCTAGCGTAGCAGCTTCGTCACCAGACATTGTACGTAGGAAGTCGACAACAGTGCGAGTTTCAAGGTCAAGACCCACAACCAAAGCCGTTACTGTAACAATAGCAACTAATGAAGATGGTACTGCTGTTGTTAGCTTAGGTAGGAAGTGGATGATAGCCATTGTAAGGGCTACTAGACCTAGCATTAGTGTCATTTGACCGCTTGGTAACCAAGTCAACGCACCTGTTACGTCTGGCGCTTTAAATTGACCAAGTTGAGCTAGGAAGATAACAATGGCCAAACCGTTCACGAAACCAATCATTACTGGGTGTGGAACGATACGGATAAATTTACCTAGTTTAAATACACCTGCTGCAATTTGCAGAAGGCCAGCCAGCATAACGGCTGCGAATAGGTATTGAACACCATGGGTTGCCACTAGGCTCACCATTACAACGGCCATTGCGCCGGTTGCGCCAGAAATCATACCTGGACGGCCGCCAAAGACAGAAGTGATTAAACCTACGATGAATGCTGCATAAAGACCAACCATTGGGTCAACGCCAGCAACAAAGGCGAATGCTACAGCTTCAGGTACCAGAGCCAGGGCTACTGTAAGACCTGAAAGCACGTCATTCTTTACAGAGTGCTTTGAAAATTGTGGGAATTCGAACATGTTTGCTCAGCTATGCTTAAGATGGATTTACCGACACGGGTGTATTGCGTAGCCAAACAGTGATGGAAAAGAGCGGCAATAGCGAAGTGTCGAAAAGATAAGTGCGCGAATGCTACCCAAAAATGTGATTAAGTTCAAGGTTGAACCTAACTTTGAGTAATATATCTGTTAATTTTTATTCGATTAGTAGATATGAAAAAGGCTGCTTTAATAAGCAGCCTTTGATTCTATTTACTCGCGATTACCTATCAGTAATCACTAGTAGTTTGGCTTAGTCATCGCCGCGCCAGCTTTGTTCGACGCTGCCTGACTGCCTGCACCTTTCGATACAAAACGTTCAGTGCGGAACGGAGCTGCAATCACTTCAATCTCTTTGATCTCTTGAGGACCAGGAGCTTTAGTCATTGGTGAACCGGCTTGCTTCTTAGCAACAGCTGCCTTTGGTGCCGCTTTAGGAGCTTCTGCTTTAACAACAGGTGCTTCTTCAACTTTTGCACTTTCAGCTTTAGGCGCTTCAGCTTCAACAACTGGTGTTGCTTCTGCTTGCACAGCTTCTGCTACAACAGGCGCTTCAACTTTCGTCGCTTCTGCAATCACTGGAGCTTCAACTTTCGCGGTTTCAACAACCACTGGTGCTTCTTCAACGACTGCAGGAGCTTCAACTATAGCAGGAGTCTCAGCTACTTGAGCTTCAACAGCAGCATCTTCACGACGGATGATAACTTTACCCATTGCAAGCTCTGGACATGCGAAGCCGCCAGTCATTGCTACGTTGCTTTGTGGCGCCGTCTCTAGAGCAACATTCTGCTCTTGAACAGATGTTTGAGCTTCAGCTGCTACTTGAACTTCAGCCACTTCAGGCTTTGCCTGCTTGTGGTGAGGTTTTGGAATGAAGCGAGGCATCACTTTACCCATAGCCATCTCTGGAGAAGCTACACCACCTTTACGTAGGCGGAATGGGTTAGGGCGACGATCACGACCGCGACGACGACGTTGACCACTTGCACGTAGGTGACGTGGAGAACGACGGTTACGACGTTGTTTCGGCTCTTCCTGTTCAGTTTGCTCTGCATTCGCTTGAGTTGCTTCTACTTGTTCCGCAACTTTTTGCTCTTGAGCTACTGACTGTTCTTTTGAAACAGATAGTTCTTTAGCAGCAACCTGCTCTTTTGAAGCGTTATCTTCAGCTTGAGCTTGTTGGTCTTTAACACGAACTTGCTTGTTCAGTTTACGACGCTGACGACGCTCTTTAATCTTAGCTGCTTTCGCTTCAGGTTTAGCCTTAGGCGCTTCCGGTTTACCAGCTTGTGCTTCTGCTGCTAGCTGTAGACCTTCTTCTGCTAATTTAGATGGTGCTTGCTCTTCGCGTTGCTTCTGCTCATCACGTGGCTTGTTGCGACGGTCTTGCTTAGGCTTGCGAGGCTGACGAGTTTGCTGTGGAGCTGCTTCTTTTTGCTCTTCAGGCTTCTCATCACGAGCTGGCTTACGGCGGCGTTTGTTGTCACGGTTTTCGTTACGATTGTCACCACGTTCACCACGGTCGTTACGCTGTTCGCCACGCTCACCACGTTGGTTACGACGACGGTTATCGTTACGATCACGGCGTTGACGGTTGCCGTTGTTACGATTGTTTTTAGGTTTTTCTTCTTCTTTCTTCTCTTCTTCTTTTTTCTCTTCTTGAGTTGAAGAGCCAAATAAGAAGCTACCGATAGCTTTGAAGAAACGACCAATTAGGCCTGGTTCTTGAGTCGCTGCTGGTTCAGCTTTCTTCTCTTCTACAGCTTTAGGTGCTGGAGCAGGAGTTGGTGCTGATTGAGCAGGAGCTGCGAAGCCTTTCAGAGCAGGTTCTTCGATCTTCTTAGGACGAATAGTCTGTTCAGCAGGCTCTTTGCTTTCCGCTTCTTTTAGAGCTTCTAGCTTGTTAGGCAGCAAGTAAGATAGTAGATCGAACTCTTCACCTTCACGAACACGGATAACCTCAAAATGCGGCGTTTCCATGTCTGAGTTAGGAACAACAGTGATCTTAACTTCTTGGTTCTTCTCGATGTGGTTTACTGAGCGACGTTTTTCGTTCAGAAGGTAAGAAGCGATTGGAACAGGCACAACAGCAAGTACTTGTGCTGTGTTGTCTTTTAGAGCTTCTTCTTCAATCAAACGTAGAACAGAAAGTGCTAGAGATTCGTTATCACGAACAACACCAGTACCTGTACAACGAGGACAAATGTGGTGGCTTGCTTCTGCTAGTGATGGGCTCAAACGTTGACGAGACATCTCTAGAAGACCAAAGCGAGAAATACGACCAATCTGAACACGTGCGCGATCTAAACGAACGGCATCACGTAGACGGCTTTCTACTTCGCGTTGGTGGCGAACCGGGGTCATATCGATAAAGTCGATTACAACAAGACCACCTAGGTCACGTAGACGTAATTGACGTGCAATTTCATCGGCAGCTTCTAGGTTAGTGTTAAGTGCTGTTTCTTCAATATCGCCGCCCTTTGTTGCACGAGCAGAGTTGATATCGATAGAAGTCAGTGCTTCTGTTGGGTCGATTACGATAGAACCACCAGATGGAAGACGAACTTCACGTTGGAAAGCCGATTCGATCTGGCTTTCAATCTGGTAATGGCTGAATAGTGGCACTTCACCATCGTATTTCTTAACGCGATTCATGAAATCTGGGCGTATTAATTGAATGTGCGCTTGTGCACGTTCAAAAATAGTATTGCTGTCGATTAGAATCTCGCCAATATCACGACGTAGGTAGTCACGAATTGCGCGAACAATAACGTTACTCTCTTGGTGAATTAGGAAAGGAGCTGCATTTGAATCAGAAGCTTGCTTGATAGCGCCCCAATGGTTCAATAGAACATTCAGGTCCCACTCTAGCTCTTCTGCGCTTTTGCCAACACCCGCTGTACGCACGATTAAGCCCATACCTTGAGGAAGCTCAAGAGTGCTTAATGCTGCTTTCAGTTGAGTGCGTTCATCACCTTCGATACGACGAGAAATACCGCCAGCACGAGGGTTATTAGGCATAAGAACTAAGTAACTACCAGCCAAAGAGATGAAAGTTGTCAGTGCAGCACCTTTGCTACCACGTTCTTCTTTCTCTACTTGTACGATTACTTCTTGGCCTTCTTTTAGCACTTCTTTAATGCTAGGACGGCCTTGGTATGTATAACCTTCAGGGAAGTATTCGCGGGCAATTTCTTTAAGAGGGAGGAAACCGTGACGTTCTGCGCCGTAATCAACGAATGCCGCTTCTAGGCTTGGTTCAATACGGGTAATACGTCCTTTGTAGATATTCGCTTTCTTTGACTCGTGACCTGGACTTTCGATATCTAGATCGAACAGTCGTTGGCCATCAACCAAAGCGACACGCAACTCTTCTTTTTGAGTTGCGTTAATTAACATTCTTTTCATTTAGAAGTTCTCATTGTCTTTTCTTATTTTCATCATTGTTCTTATCGCTTTATTTCGTTTCTCATGGTGCCAGATCCCATGGCTTTATCGGTGCAGCCTCCCGGCTGGAGAGGGATGCTCTGGGGCACGTCAGTCATCATAGGGAGTTAGCCTATGATCCGCGATGTGGCGGTGAATACTCAACATGAGTGTACGTGAGTAGAGCGATAAGGAACTCAGTTGACCGTGTCTTACGCCGATTGCAGCACTGTCTAATCTGAGTTATCTACTCATTTACTTGCTTATGAATGGTTAGCTGTTTAAATAATAGTCAAACCATTGATAGCAGCTGTGAACTATAGCAGCGGTCGGTAAACACAGCAATCTGCTTTGTCGGAATGCTGTAAAAAAAACAGTTTTTGTTTGGGTTTTGATAGCTCTAACTCACTGTCTATAAATAATTTATCAATTGATATTTTAATTTGCAGGAATCTTGATGCTTTTTTGTTCGAAGAATCAAAGAAATATAGAACTTCAATGACCATTTTGGGATAGATCGGTAAGGATTAGGGATAAATAAGTTCGGAATAGGGCTAAGAAAATCTCAATTATCAAAAGTGACAGTGATACAATAGCGCAATGAGCGAAATTAGAACCCAAGTCCAATTCGTCGACATTGACGAAGATATGGCTGGTCAGCGTATTGATAACTTCTTACGCAACCAATTAAAAAACATCCCGAAAAGCATGATTTACCGAATCGTGCGTAAAGGCGAAGTCCGCGTAAATAAAAAACGCATCAAGGCTGAGTACAAACTAAAAGCTGGCGATTTAGTTCGTATCCCTCCGGTTACTATTGAAGAGAAAACAGAAGAGAACGTGCCGAGCACGAAACTCAACAAGGTTTCAGAATTAGAACAGTGCATCATTTATGAAGATGATCACATGCTAATTCTTAACAAACCGTCTGGCACTGCTGTTCATGGTGGTAGCGGATTAAAATTTGGCGCGATTGAAGCATTACGTGCTCTTCGCCCTGATGCTCGTTTTCTTGAATTAGTGCACCGTATCGATAGAGATACGTCTGGCATTTTGCTTGTTGCTAAGAAGCGCTCGGCGCTAAGACACCTTCAAGCACAGTTCCGTGAAAAAACGGTTCAAAAATACTACTTCGCTTTAGTTATGGGCGAATGGAAGAACAGCTGCAAAGTCGTCAACGCACCTTTGTTGAAAAATGAAGTGAACAGCATTGTTCGAGTTAACCCGAATGGTAAAGCTTCTGAAACCCGTTTTAAGGTTTTAGAAAAATTCCAAGAGGCGACGTTGATTCAAGCTAGCCCAATCACAGGCCGTACACACCAAATTCGTGTGCACGCTCAGTATACTGGTCACCCAATTGCTTGGGATGATCGCTACGGTGATCGTCGTTTTGATGCTTACACGGGTAAGGTTGGTCTTGATCGTCTGTTCCTACATGCAGCAAACATCAAGTTCACACACCCAGGTAGTGAAGAGAAGATGGATATCTCGGCGCCAATGGAAAGAAGGCTAGAGAAAGCCCTAACTGGTTTACGTAAGCTTTAAGAAGATACGAGATACGAGATACGAGATACGAGATACGAGATACGAAGGTATAGAGTGCCTCTAAATTTGTTCTTCAGTATCCATAAATGAGAAAGGTTGACGAATATCGTCAACCTTTTTTGTTTTCATCTGTTGTAGAAGATCCCCAAGTCGCTCGTTCCTCGCTCTTGAGGATGACGACTTTTTAAAATCACGCTCTATATCATTAGTTGGTTAGATAAAATTGCGTGTTCCGCCATTCCCTAGACTGACGAAGGAAGGAGTAGGGATCTCTAACAAAGAGAGCGTATCCGTTATAGTACACCCATTCCTTGCGCTTCTAACATATCGACTAGATCGATCAGCGGTAAGCCGATCAAAGTATTTGGGTCTTTCCCTTCCATCTGTTTAAACAACGCGATGCCTAACCCTTCACACATAAAGCTACCTGCGCAGTAATAAGGCTGCTCTTTCTCAACATAACTCATGATCTGTTGCTTAGTTAAATCGCGGAAATGCACTACAAAGGTGTCGAGACGCGTGTCAGCTTCATTGGTTTCGTTGTTCCAAACCGAAAGCCCAGTATAAAAAGTAATGTTCTTGCCGCTTTGACGAGATAACTGCTCGATCGCTTTTTCTCGAGTGTGAGGCTTACCAATGATCTCTCCATCAATTACGCAAACCTGATCAGAACCAATGACTAAGCTAGGTTGCTCCACAACACAAGACTTAGCTTTGGTCTCAGCAAGGCGCATCACCAACTGTTGTGGTGTCTCTTCTGGAAGCGGCGTTTCATCGCAGTCTGGCTTGGCTGTAATGAAGCTTAACTGTAGTTTTTTGAGGATCTCTTGCCTAAATGGTGATGTAGAGGCTAAAACTAGTTGGTAATTTCTCATTTTAATTTACAATTCAAGGAAGCATTTATCTCAGGATAACGTAACTTGTCCTGCTATTCATAATGCTCTGAATAGGAAAGGCAGGAAAGTACATTTTTTTTGCCATTTCCTTTGACTAAACACGATTTGGAAGATAAGATTCGCGCCCTATGCAAAAGGAAAAAATACCGCGTACAGTTGATCCGGCAAGAACGGCTCAAAAACGACTCGATATGGATGGTATCATCCAGGTCAGTCTTTTGAAGCGTTTAACTGAAGCAACTGAAGGCGTAAAACGTGACGCGCAAGTCTCAATGTCATTTGGGCTTGATGAACAACGATTAGTCGTTATCTCTGGTAAAGCTAACGTCGAAGTCGATTTAGAGTGTCAACGTTGTAATGAGGTTTTCGCACATGAGTGCGATGTCCAATTTACTTATACTCCTGTTTACAGTGAGAAAAGTGAAGAGGAAGCACCGGAAGAGTACGATTTGGTAGATCTGAACGAGTACGGTGAGTTAGACCTGATTCAATTAGTTGAAGACGAGTTCATCCTTGGATTGCCACAAATAGCAATGCACGACGATGCGAAATGTAGCGTTAACTCAAATAACTTGGTGTTTGGTGAACTTCCTGAAGAAATTGAGGAAGACAAAAAGCCGAATCCATTTGATGTTTTAAAAAGCTTAAAGAAGTAATTGCTTCTTTAAGAATTTACATAGGAGTAGGGTCAATGGCCGTACAAAAGAGCAAGAAATCACGTTCAATGCGTGGCATGCGTCGTTCACACGATGCGCTAACTACAGCTGCACTTTCTGTAGACGCAACTTCAGGTGAAACTCACCTACGTCACAACGTGACTGCCGAAGGTTTCTACCGCGGCAAAAAGGTTATCAACAAGTAAGGTTGACCTTTGCAAAATCTAACCGTTGCGCTTGATGCAATGGGCGGGGACTTCGGTCCTCGTGTAACAGTGCCTGCCGCCGTGCAGGCACTGTCGTATTTCCCAGAGCTAAAAGTCATTCTAATAGGTGATCGAAACGCGATCACATCTCAATTATCTTCATTAGGTCGAATGCCTGATTCTCGTTTGAGTATCCAGCATTGTGATCGAGTCATTTCCAATTCTGAAAAACCTTCACTAGCCTTACGTAATAGTCAGGGTAGCTCTATGCGTGCCGCTATCGATCTGGTTGCCGAATCACAGGCTGATGCTTGTGTGAGTGGTGGTAACACTGGCGCATTGATGGCTTTATCCCGTTTCAGACTCAAGCTTCTTCCCGGTATTGATAGGCCTGCATTGGTTTCAGCTTTGCCTACTGCATCCGGAAATCGCACATGGATGCTTGATTTAGGGGCGAACGTTTCTAGTGACGCAGATTCACTGTTTCAGTTTGCTGTCATGGGCAGTGCATTAGCAGAACAACATTTAGGTCGCGCACCACGTGTCGCTATCTTGAATATCGGTGCAGAAGAAATTAAAGGCAATGACCTTGTAAAACGATGCGCTGAAATGTTGTCTAATACTCAGTCTGTGAACTTCATAGGCTATATTGAAGGTAATCAATTACTTCAAGATGCTGCTGATGTCGTCGTATGTGATGGTTTTGTGGGCAATGTTTGCTTAAAAACGTGCGAAGGTACGGCTCAGCTCTTTATTGATAAGCTAAAAACGCGCATGATGGCTTCAACAATAAAGGGTTGGATAGCCAGAATGCTGTTTTCTGAGCTATTTACTGAATTAAAAACCTTGAACCCCGACCAGTATAACGGCGCAAGTTTGTTAGGATTGCGCGGCATTGTCATTAAAAGTCATGGAAGTGCTGATGTGTCTGCAGTCGTCAACGCGATTGGTGAAGCAGTACACGAGGTCAAACGACAAGTCCCCAGCCGCATTAGCGATCGTTTGGAAGCGGTTTTACTCGAGAGGCATTATTAGTCTTCATGTATAGCAAAATTTTAGGTACTGGCAGCTACTTGCCATCTCAGGTGCGTACTAACGCAGACTTAGAGAAAATGGTAGAGACTAGCGATGAGTGGATCGTTGCTAGAACTGGTATTAAAGAGCGTCGTATTTCAGCGGAAAACGAAACCGTTGCTGATATGGCGTTTTACGCTGCTGAAAATGCCATTGAAATGGCAGGTATCGACAAAGAAGAGATTGATTTAATCATCGTTGCGACAACCAGCAGTAGCCACACATTCCCGTCTTCGGCATGTCAGGTACAAGGCAAGCTTGGTATCAAAGGCTGCCCTGCGTTTGATTTGGCTGCAGCGTGTTCTGGTTTTGTCTACGCACTGTCTGTTGCTGATCAACACATCAAGACTGGCATGTGTAAGAACGTTTTGGTAATTGGTGCTGATGCACTGTCAAAAACCTGTGATCCGACTGACCGCTCTACTATCATCCTATTTGGTGATGCAGCAGGCGCGGTGGTTGTAGGCGCAAGCGAAGAGCCAGGTATTTTGTCTACTCATATTTACTCTGATGGTAAATACGGTGAGCTTCTAAGCCTAGAAGTACCAGAGCGCGGCGGTGATGCAGACAAATGGCTGCACATGGCGGGCAACGAAGTATTTAAAGTGGCGGTAACTCAGCTTTCTAAGCTAGTTAAAGACACCTTAGCGGCGAACAATATGGATAAGTCAGAGCTTGATTGGTTAGTTCCACACCAAGCGAACTACCGTATTATCTCGGCAACCGCTAAAAAGCTGACGATGTCGCTTGATCAAGTAGTGATTACTCTTGATAAGCACGGCAACACGTCAGCAGCTACCGTACCAACGGCCCTAGATGAGGCTGTTCGCGACGGGCGAATTAAACGTGGTCAAACGCTTCTACTTGAAGCATTTGGCGGCGGCTTCACTTGGGGTTCTGCGTTAGTTAAATTCTAACCCTAAGCGATAATCAACAAACAAGGCACATAACTTATGTGCCTTATTCAATTTTTTGCTTTGCTTAAAGGAAAATTACAATGAGCAAATTTGCTATCGTATTCCCAGGCCAAGGCTCTCAAGCTATCGGTATGCTTGCTGACCTAGGCGAACAGTATGATGTTGTTAAAAAGACATTTGCTGAAGCTTCAGAAGCACTTGGTTACGATCTATGGGCATTGGTTCAAGATGGTCCTGTAGAAAATCTAAATGAAACTTTTCGCACTCAACCGGCTCTATTAACAGCGTCTGTTGCAATTTGGCGTGTATGGCAAGAGCTTGGCCTAGAGCAACCTGTAAATCTAGCAGGTCACAGCCTAGGTGAATATTCTGCTCTTGTATGTGCCGGCGTTATCGACTTTAAAGAAGCGATCAAGCTGGTTGAACTACGTGGTCAACTGATGCAAGAAGCGGTTCCTGCAGGTGTTGGTGCAATGTACGCAATCATCGGTCTAGACGATGAAGCGATTGCTAAAGCGTGTGAAGAAGCTGCGCAAGACGAAGTTGTGTCTCCAGTTAACTTTAACTCTCCTGGCCAAGTTGTTATCGCGGGTAACAAAGCTGCAGTAGAGCGTGCTGGTGCACTTTGTAAAGAAGCGGGCGCTAAGCGTGCACTTCCGTTACCTGTTTCTGTGCCGTCTCACTGTGCACTGATGAAGCCAGCAGCAGATAAGCTAGCAGTGGCTCTAGAAGCTCTAGAGTTCAACACGCCAGCATTGCCTGTTATCAATAACGTTGATGTTATTGCTGAAACAGACCCTGCAAAAATTAAAGACGCACTTGTTCGTCAGCTATACAGCCCAGTTCGTTGGACTGAAGGTGTACAAGCGATGAATGAGCAAGGCGTTGAGAAGCTACTTGAATTAGGCCCTGGTAAAGTTCTTACTGGTCTAACAAAACGAATCGTAAAAACTATGACAGCTGCTGCAGTTAATGATACTGCATCACTAGAAGCTGCTAAGTAAATAACCACTTAATAGAGAAGTTATGATGAATTTAGAAGGCAAAGTTGCACTAGTTACAGGCGCAAGCCGTGGCATCGGTCGTGCAATCGCTGAACTTTTAGTTGAGCGTGGTGCTAAAGTTATCGGTACTGCGACATCTGAAGGCGGCGCAGCTGCAATCAGCGAGTACCTTGGTGAGAACGGTAAAGGTCTTGCTCTTAATGTAACGGATACTGACTCAATTGCTGCTACACTGAAAACCATCAACGATGAATTCGGTGCGATTGACATTCTAGTTAACAACGCAGGTATCACTCGTGATAACCTACTGATGCGTATGAAAGACGACGAATGGAATGACATCATCGATACTAACCTAACTCCTATCTTCCGCATGTCTAAAGCTGTATTGCGTGGCATGATGAAGAAGCGTCAAGGTCGTATAGTAAACGTTGGTTCTGTAGTAGGTACAATGGGTAACGCTGGTCAAGCTAACTACGCAGCTGCAAAAGCAGGCGTAATTGGTTTTACTAAATCAATGGCTCGTGAAGTTGCGTCTCGTGGCGTTACAGTGAACACTGTAGCTCCTGGTTTCATCGAAACTGACATGACTAAAGCGCTAAATGATGACCAACGTGCAGCAACTTTGGCGAATGTACCAGCAGGTCGACTAGGTGACCCTCGCGAAATCGCTGAAGCTGTGGTATTTTTGGCGTCACCTGCGGCAGCTTATATCACAGGTGAAACACTTCACGTCAATGGCGGTATGTACATGGTGTAAATTATGTGCAACATTTGTGCATGATTTAAGTCAAGATCATACGTAATTTCGGTTAAAATCGTGAAAATTGTGGTTTGACCAGAAAAGTTGACCTTGCAACTTTCAATAGATTGAATAAACTACGGAAAACATCGCATAAAGCGAACTCTGTAAAGGAAAAGAAAAAATGAGCAACCTCGAAGAACGCGTAAAGAAAATCATTGTTGAACAGCTAGGTGTAGACGAAGCTGAAGTTAAAAACGAAGCTTCTTTCGTTGATGACCTAGGTGCAGATTCTCTAGACACAGTAGAGCTAGTAATGGCTCTAGAAGAAGAATTCGACACTGAAATCCCAGATGAAGAAGCTGAGAAAATTACTACTGTTCAAGCAGCTATCGATTACGTAACTAGCGCTCAGTAATAATCTCTCCCAGGCGGTCACCTCGACCGCCTGTGTTTTATCTAACTCATCTATCCTCATCTTAAATCACCTCAATCCCCGGAGTGTAAAATCGTGTCCAAGCGTCGTGTAGTTGTCACTGGCATGGGTATGTTGTCACCGGTAGGCAACACTGTAGAATCTTCTTGGAAAGCCCTGCTAGCTGGTCAAAGTGGTATCGTTAATATCGATCATTTTGATGCAACCAATTTCTCAACTCGTTTTGCAGGTCTAGTTAAAGACTTTAACTGCGAAGAGTATATGACTAAAAAAGATGCTCGTAAGATGGACTTGTTCATCCAGTACGGCGTCGCAGCAGGTATTCAAGCTTTAGATGATTCAGCCCTAACTATTACTGAAGAAAACGCTCCACGTGTGGGTGTTGCTATCGGTTCTGGTATTGGTGGTCTTGGTTTGATCGAAGCCGGTCACCAAGCTCTAACTGAAAAAGGCCCTCGTAAGATCAGCCCGTTCTTCGTACCGTCGACGATCGTGAATATGATTGCTGGTCACATGTCTATCATGCGTGGCCTACGCGGTCCAAACATCGCGATTTCTACTGCATGTACGACTGGCCTACATAACATCGGTCACGCGGCTCGTATGATTGCATACGGCGATGCAGACGCAATGCTAGCGGGTGGTGCTGAAAAAGCATCAACTCCACTAGGTATGGGCGGTTTTGGTGCGGCTAAAGCACTTTCTACTCGTAACGATGAGCCTCAAAAAGCTTCTCGTCCATGGGACAAAGGCCGTGATGGCTTCGTTCTTGGCGACGGTGCAGGCATGATGGTTCTTGAAGAGTACGAACATGCGAAAGCTCGTGGCGCTAAGATTTACTGTGAGCTAGTTGGCTTCGGTATGTCGGGTGACGCTTACCACATGACATCTCCAAGTGAAGATGGCTCTGGTGGCGCACTAGCAATGGAAGCGGCTATGCGTGATGCTGGCATTACTGGTGAACAAATCGGTTATGTAAACGCACACGGTACTTCGACTCCTGCAGGTGACGTAGCGGAAGTTAAGGGCATCAAGCGTGCTCTTGGCGAAGCAGGCAGCAAGCAAGTATTGGTTTCTTCTACGAAATCAATGACAGGCCACCTTCTAGGTGCTGCTGGTTCTGCTGAAGCTATTATCACGGCAATGTCTCTGGTTGACCAAATTGTTCCACCAACAATCAACCTAGATGATCCTGAAGAAGGCTTAGATATTGACTTAGTACCTCACACTGCGCGTGAAGTTAGCAACATGGAATATGCTGCATGTAACTCATTCGGTTTCGGTGGTACAAACGGCTGTTTGATCTTCAAAAAGATTTAATCATCTTATTAAAGACGTAAACACTCGTAGATAGTCACAATTAGACTTGTTTTTAAACGGCTTGATGCTTTAGCATTGAGCCGTTTCTTTTTATGGGGAAAAACATGTTTTGGGTTGATGGAGAAAGCCAGCAAACTATCGATATTTTGGATCGCTCGTTTCAGTACGGAGACGGCTGTTTTACGACAATGCTCGTGAGTGATGGTGAGATACAACATCTTCACGATCATCAGCACCGTGTCGACGAGTGCCTTAAAGCGCTACGCATTTCTGCTCTTGATTGGGATGTTGTTAGTCTTTGGCTCGATACTGCGCTTCAACACATCCAACATAACGCTCTTCATGGCACAAAGAGCCTTGATGGTTCAAAGAAGCTCCATAACGCCAACAAGCCTCATAATCAAAAAGCAGGGATCAAGCTGCACGTTAGTCGTGGAGCGGGTGGGCGTGGCTACAGTACCAAGAATATCGCCAAGCCGACAATCACCATCAGTACCTTTGATTACCCAAGCCATTATTCAGCGTGGCAAGACTCCGGTGTTGAACTCGGTATCTGCCATCAAGCGCTAGGTTTGAGCCCACTACTGGCTGGCCATAAGCACAATAATCGCCTTGAGCAGATTTTGATGAAAGATGAAATGGATCAAGCTAATGAAGTGGATGGTGTGGTTCTTGATATATCGGGCAATGTGATTGAAACCACCATGGCCAATCTGTTCTGGCGCAAAGGTCAGTCGATATACACACCTCAACTCACTCAAAGTGGTGTCGCGGGGGTTATGCGTAAGCAAGTGTTAACCGCGCTGAATCAGGCTGAACTTTCCGTTACAATTAGTGACTACTGCTTATCTCAACTCATGCAAGCTGATGAGGTTTTCATGACAAACTCCATTTTAGGGGTTGCCCCAGTTACCCGTATTAGTGATACCCAATTTAACATTGGAACCGTTACTCGTAGCCTTCAAGGACAACTAAACTCGTGATCAAAAAGTTATTTATTTTTATTATCTTGTGCTTAATTGCAGCCGGTGCTGCTGGTTTTTATGTTTACAACCAAGCGCAAGATAACCTGAAACAAGTTATTCAATTAGAAAAACCACAAGTCGTGACTGTTGCTTCAGGTAGCAGCTTTAACCGCGTTCTAGCCCAGTTGATTAACGAGGGGCTGTTTGAGGCTTCTCCTTACGAGAAATTAATCCGTAAGTTACATCCTGAGCTTGTAGACGTAAAAGCGGGTACTTTCCTGCTTGAACCGGGTTTAACCTTAGAGCAAGCGCTACAGGTGCTTGTAGAAGGGAAAGAACACCAGTTTACTATTACCTTTGTTGAAGGCAGTCGTTTTGACGAATGGCTTGTTCAGCTAAAAGACAACGAATTCATTCAACAGACATTGGATGGCGTTTCTGAAAAAGAGATCGCTGAAAAGTTGGGTATTGAAAACGAAAAGCTAGAAGGTCTCTTCTTAGCAGAAACGTATCACTACACCTACGGCACCACTGATTTAGATTTGTTGAAGCGCGCGCATCGAGACCTAATGAGCGTGGTGAATGAAGAGTGGGAAAATCGAGCGGATAAGCTGCCTCTTAAATCGCCATACGAAGCGTTAATTCTTGCATCTATCATTGAGAAAGAGACCGCTGTTGCGTCAGAACGTGAGCGTGTTTCTTCTGTGTTTGTTAACCGTCTAAACAAGCGTATGCGTTTGCAAACTGACCCAACGGTTATCTATGGCATGGGTGACAGCTACGATGGCAACATCCGTAAGAAAGACTTACGCACGCCAACGCCTTACAACACCTATACAATGAGTGGCTTGCCACCGACACCTATCGCTATGGCAGGCAAAGCGTCTATCAACGCGGCGTTGAATCCAGAGAAGAGCAACTACTTGTATTTCGTTGCGAGTGGAACAGGTGGGCACGTATTTTCAAAGAGTTTGACTGAGCATAACCGTGCAGTGCGAGCTTACTTAAAGCAATTAAGAAAAAACAGATAAAGAAATAATTATGAATCAGTCGAAATTTATCGTGGTTGAAGGCCTTGAAGGCGCTGGCAAAAGCACAGCAATCAATGCCATCGTTGAGACATTAAAAGCATCGGGTGTTGAAGATATTGTTAATACTCGCGAGCCGGGTGGTACTGTCTTAGCTGAAAAGATGCGTTCATTGGTTAAAGAAGAGCACGAAGGCGAGAAGCTTCAAGACATGACTGAATTGCTGTTGATGTATGCAGCACGTGTTCAATTAGTCGAGAACGTCATCAAGCCGGCACTCGCCAATGGTCAATGGGTATTGGGTGATCGTCATGATATGTCTTCACAGGCATACCAAGGTGGTGGTCGCCAGATCGCGCGCACGACTATGGAATCACTGAAAGCAACCACGCTAGGCGGCTTTAAACCCGATCTAACGCTATATTTGGACCTAGACCCTAGAGTAGGGCTAGAGCGTGCTAGAGGCCGTGGTGAGCTTGATAGAATTGAAAAGATGGACATCTCATTTTTCGACCGCACGCGTGAGCGCTATCTAGAAATTGCAGAACAAGATGATTCTGTACTTGTGATTAACGCGCAGCAAGAAATTGAGCAAGTAGCCGCTGATATTAAAGTCGCGCTAACTGCTTGGCTCGACAAACAGTAGGTAGTCATGGCTGAAGTGTATTCTTGGCTCACACCGGTATGGAGTGAGTGGAAAAAAAGTCTCGATGCGGAGCGTTTTCCTAACTCTGTGATTGTTAATGCACCGGAAGGGCTCGGCGTTGATGCTTTGATTAGCCAACTTACCGACGCATTGATGTGCACGAACTATGAAAGCGAGTCGTGCGGGTTTTGCCACAGCTGTGAGTTAATGAAGTCGGGCAGTCATCCTGATTTTCATGTGATCTCACCCGAGAAAGAAGGTAAGTCGATCACGGTTGATCAAGTGCGTGCCAGTAACCGCTGGGCTCAAGAGTCTTCTCAGTTAGGTGGTTTGCGCGTTATTTTGCTTAACCCTGCTGAAGCAATGAACGAATCGGCTTCCAACGCACTATTGAAAACTCTGGAAGAGCCATCAAGCAAGTGCATCTTCATTCTGTCTACTCGTAACAGTAATCGCTTAATGCCGACTATTATTAGCCGTTGTCAGCAATTCAATGTGGTTAGTCCGCAGTTAGAGACAGCATCAGCGTGGTTAGATGGTGAAGTGGGCAAAGCGGTACCGCAGTATATTTTAGCACTCAATGACAACGCGCCTTTAAAAGCAAAAGCGATGTTTGAGCAAGGTGGCGTTGAAGCTTCAACAAAAGCGCTCGATGGCTTTGTGAATGTGATAAAAGGCACTCAACCTGACATGCTAAAGTTCTCTACAGAGCTTAGCAAAGACCCTTTGATTCAACTTGGCTGGCTTTGGCATCTATTGTCAGATGTACAGAAGCTGCATTTTGGTTTGGCGAATCAGGCTTTCACTCCGAGTGCGAAAGCACTGTGTGAGGCGATGTCTTATCAAAGTGCTTATGCAGCATCGAATAAACTGCTGACATTGATTGAGCAGTTAAAGCAACACCCTGGGCTCAATACGGAGCTACTCATAATGAATTGGCTGATAGCCACTTGCGAGGAAACATGTTCGTAGATTCCCACTGTCATTTAGACAAACTGGATTACCAAGATTTACACACCAGCGTAGAAGATGTGGTTAACAAGGCGAAGGCTGCTAACGTAGACCAATTGCTTTCTGTCGGTGTGACACTCGATTCGTTTGAAAATATGCTCGAGATGATCTCGCCGTTTGATAACGTTAAAGCCTCTTGTGGCGTTCACCCTCTCGATGTTGAAAGTGATTTCAGCCTAGAGACAATGCGTGAATACGCGAGCAACCCTAAGGTTGTGGCGATTGGAGAGACAGGTTTAGATTATCACTACCAACCAGAGACGGCGGAGCTGCAACAGCTACGATTTAAGCAGCATGTTGAGTTAGCCGTTGAGCTGAATAAACCTTTGATCATTCACACTCGTAACGCACGTGAAGACACATTAGCTATTTTACGTGATGGCGGAGCTGAGAAGTGTGGTGGTGTGATTCACTGCTTTACCGAAGATCAAGCGTTCGCTGAAGCAGCAATGGAACTAGGTTTCTATATCTCAATTTCAGGCATTGTGACCTTTAAGCAGGCTACAGAACTTAAAGAAGTTGTTAAGAACCTACCGCTAGACAGGTTGCTGATCGAGACAGATTCTCCATATTTGGCGCCCATTCCATATCGTGGGAAGCAGAATCAGCCTGCATATGTCGTCGAAGTGGCGGCCTACATTGGGCAATTAAAAGGTGTGTCGATGAAAGAGGTTGCCGAACAAACGACCAAAAATTACCAAAAACTTTTTTTGCGATAAAAATCTAAGTAAACAAATAAAAGGGAGCGAAAGCTCCCTTTTTGTGTTTTTGATCACTAAAAATACGTTTTTTTTTAATGTTTACGAATTATGTTGAACTTGAGAGCGCTAATTATAACATTTGTAATTTTGTTACTAAAAATAACATTCGCTCCTATTTTATTTACTCAGTAAAATAATAGGACTATTGAAAAATACTTATATATTTCAATTGATTAAATGCTTGTAAAGGATTGCATTTCTAGATTTGACATGTGATCCAAGACGTGTTTTGAAACTAAATTTCGTAAGTGACTAGAAAGTTAGTTCCCCATCAATATATATTTAGCGGCAGAAAATATAATGCAATACATGGTTACATTTTCGCAGGGTGCTAACATATAGGCTACGGGGGTGTGCCGTTAGAACCCAATATAATTATTTTATCTTTATCAGGAGCATAAACATGTTTAAGAACCTTTTTGCTAGCCTGCAGAAAGTTGGTAAGTCTCTGATGCTTCCAGTATCAGTTTTACCAGTTGCGGGTATTTTGCTAGGTGTCGGTGCAGCAGATCTTCCTTTCATTCCAGAAATCGTTTCAAACTTAATGGAACAAGCTGGTGGTTCAGTATTCGGTCAAATGGCACTACTGTTCGCAGTAGGTGTTGCACTTGGCTTTACTAACAACGATGGTGTAGCGGGTCTAGCTGCTATCGTTGGTTACGGCATCATGACTGCTACACTTGGCGTAATGGCTGGTGTAATGGGCGTTGATAAAATCGATACTGGTGTACTAGGTGGTATCCTAGTCGGTGGTGTTGCTGCTTGGGCATTCAACCGTTTCTTCCGTATTCAACTACCAGAGTACCTTGGCTTCTTCGCTGGTAAGCGTGCTGTGCCAATCATCACAGGTTTCTCTGCGATTGGTCTAGCAATCCTACTATCTGTAGTATGGCCACCAGTTGGCGGCGCTATCTCTGCGTTCTCTGATTGGGCTGCTCACCAAAACCCACAAGTGGCGTTTGGTATCTACGGTATCGTTGAGCGTTCTCTAATTCCATTTGGTCTTCACCACGTTTGGAACGTACCTTTCTTCTTTGAAGCTGGTACTTGTGTAAACGCTGCTGGCGAAACTCAAAACGGTGTTCTTACTTGTTACTTAGTTGCTGATGACGCATCTCGTGCAGCGGGCAATGGCTTCGGTCAGCTAGCTGGTGGTTACATGTTCAAGATGTTCGGTCTACCTGCTGCTGCAATCGCGATTGCACACTCAGCTAAGCCTGAAAACCGCGCTAAAGTAATGGGCATCATGGCTTCTGCTGCGTTGACTTCATTCCTAACGGGTATCACTGAACCAATCGAATTCTCTTTCCTATTCGTTGCTCCAGTACTGTACGCAATCCACGCTCTACTAGCTGGTTCTGCATACGTTCTTGCGAACACTCTAGGTTTTGTACACGGTACATCTTTCTCACACGGTCTAATCGACTTCCTAGTTCTATCTGGCAACGCGTCTAAGATGGGCCTAATGGTTGTATGTGGTATTGCTTACGCTGCAATTTACTACATCGTATTCCGCACTGTGATTAAAGCTCTAGACCTTAAAACTCCAGGCCGTGAAGACGAGACTGAAGAAGAGTCAGTTGCGACTGGTTCTGAACTTGCTGGTGAGCTAGTTGCTGCATTCGGTGGTAAAGCGAACATCACTGGTCTTGACGCTTGTATTACTCGTCTACGTGTTGCAGTAGCTGATACAGCTCTTGTTGACCAAGACAAGCTGAAGAAACTAGGCGCTGCAGGTGTTGTAGTAGTAGCGGGTGGCGTACAAGCTATCTTCGGTACTAAGTCTGACAACCTTAAGACAGACATGGATGAGTGGATCCGTAACAACGGTTAATTCTCTGATTCAATAAATTGAAAGGAGGCCGAAAGGCCTCCTTTTTTGTTTTCTGCTCTATGAAAGATCTATTGTGCTTAATCTCCATTAACTCAGATACTTATCATTCAACTCGATCAGTTGATGGTTGCTCTTAAATTTTTCGTGTCTTTTATCTTTTACCCAGCGATGACACCTTTTGCTGAGATTCCAGTAGACTTCCGTTTTTTAAATACAGTCTGAGAATATTATGAAACATCGTTGCTTGATCGGCCTTATGTGCTGCAGCGGAGCCTCGTTTGCTCAAGCTTCTGAAGCTCCAGCTTTGGAAGTTGGACTCGCCATTGACCAAGACCTGAGTGTCGTTGTGGAATTTGATCAGAAATACCGTGCTACGATTGGCAATGACGGCGCTGCCTTTGATTACATTTTGAAGCGTGGTCAGTTCGAGACTGAAGCTCCGTTGAGCTGGTACGTCGGTGCTGGTGCTTGGGCTGAATGGAATGACGACTTTGGCTTACGCTTGCCGTTAGGCGTGAAAGTGAATTTCTACGAAGGTTGGAATGCTTACGCTCAAGTTCACCCTGAACTCGATATGTATAAAGGTGTTGAGTTGCAAGTGGGCGGCGCTTTAGGTGTTACCTATAAGTTCTAACCTGAACTAAAACCGTTTTAATAATGAAAAAACCAGCATTTAGCTGGTTTTTTAGTTTGGGCCGATCTTATATTTTTGCTTCATTGAGCCGCTTAGAAAGTAAAACTCAGTCCGACATTGGCTTGGAATTGGTTCATCCAGTCGGTATCAAAGCGAATGATGCACTCTTGCCCGTTATTTGGGATATTACAAACACCGGAGGTATCGTTGTCGACAACCGTGCCTAACCAACGTACTTGTGTGTTCAACGCTAGTCGGTCACTAAATTTGTACTCTAAGCCACCAAAGATAGAAGTTGAGAATCCATACTTATCTTTTGCCCAGTCTACATCGACGTAAGAAGCACCCAGGCCTAGCCCTAGATAACCCGACAACACAGGCGAAGCAGGGTAGTAGATGCTGCTTTGAAGGTGCAGGTATTGGATGGAGGAGCTTAGGTTAAGCGTTTCTAATTCCGAGCTCTGATTGGAGTAGAAGAAGCCGATGCGTCCTTTTTCAAGTGGCGTTTCAATGGCAAAGGTGTAATTTTCAGAGCCTTTCATGTCATAGGTTTTACCGTCCTGGTCTTCGACACTGCCACCGCCGGTATAACCTACCATAGGTGTAATGATGATCTCCGGCGAAGCATACGCGCTTGAAACGGAGAGAAGCGTAATCAGTGCCATCATATTTGCTTTGTTATTCATGAGTATATCCTTATCCATACACTTACTAATTGTGATGGTTACATCAATATTGTGCGACTAATTTCGACGATTCTTGAAGATACTTCACACACCTGATAGTACTTAAATAGAGACTCGACAAATTAATAATAAACCAGAGGTGTCTATGGACCATAATCTGAAAAATGCCCTACAAATTACCGTGTTTATCTACATGATCATTCTTTCATTTGGCTTTATTGCGATTGGTAGTTAATACCATCTATTGCGAGGCTGAGTTTTGATACTCAGGGAATAATGAATAGTGGGATTATAACCAATATTGATACAGCAATAGACTTGGATTATTACGCTAAGTTTATTGCTGGAAAAACAGCACTGGTCGCTCAAGGTGGCGGACAGAGAAGTATTTTTACTTCTGGAGTGCTGGATGCCTTTCTTCTCTCAAATTTTGACCCCTTCGACGAATTTTTTGGTACCTCAGCAGGTGCTCTCAACTTATGTGCTTATCTGTGCCGTGATAAAGGCCTTGGACGTTCTTTTGTTCTCGACCTCACAACCTCACCAGAGTTCTTCAATCTCTTTTCCTATATACGACACAGAAAGAACCTAGGATTAGAATGGGCGCTAGAACAAATCATGGCTTACCCATATAAGCTCGATCTGGATTTAGGGCGACAAACGCTAGGCGATCGCCACTTCTATGCGGCTGTAACGGATTCCAAAGACTTACGAGACCACTACTTCCCATTATTGGGCGAAGATTGGTACAAGGTGATGATTGCGACCTGTGCTATTCCTCGCTTGTACAATGACGAAGTCTTTATTGGTGACAGTGCTTATGTGGACGGTGGTGTATCGGCGTGTATCCCAGTTCAGGAAGCGTGGCGAAGACAAGCTCGTTCTATTGTGGTGATTCGTACTGAGCCAGTGGTGGAGGAAGGTAATACCCATTTGGTTGAAGCACCAGTTAAGGGATCTTCAGTCAAAGCGCCTAAACCTATATCTGCAGAAGAACTGGAGTGGTTCCGCGAATCTTTCGACAGTGTTCAAGGCCATTGGCAACAGAAAGTGGAACAGTGGAAAACCGACTGGACCTCTTTCTTCCAACAACAAATTATGCGCTCAAAAGAGCAGAAGCGTGACCGTGGGCATTTAGACCTGCTGAACGGTGGTCGCTGGCTATTTGGTGCAGATGATATTTATCGCTTAAGTCATTTAATCGGAGATAAGTTTGATTCAGGGTTGGCTGACATGCTGATGGTGCATTATCAGACCTACTCATTGACTCAGGATTTTTTGAATTCGCCACCAGACGACGCGTTTGTGGTTCAGATAGCACCTAGTCAAACGCTTAAATCGAGCTCATTAATGAGTCATAAAGATGATTTACTGCATGATTACGAATTGGGTTTAGAAGCCGGTTACCGATTTGTGGAGACCTATACCTCAACGGAAAACGCTCGCAATTCTCATATGCCACAGTTAGCCACCATTGCTGCTGGTAAATAATTCTCGAAGTTGATGAGCTAGCATGCTGTTAGCTCGTTATGCTGTTTAAGTAGATCTTCAGTGAATTGTGTTCTGAAATGAAAAAGGGTTATTGAACTTGGTTCGATAACCCTTTTAAGCTTTTGAGATTAGGCAAATCGTTTCGCCTTAAGGTCAAATATTAGGTGACAGGCAAGATTCTCATACAGTTGGTCGACCCTGCTACATCCATAATGTCGCCTTGAGTGACGATCACTAGGTCACCAAACTTAAGGTGTCCTTTCTCTTTCAGGCAAGTGAGTGTAGATAGTGCAATGTCAAAGCTGTCTTCGGCTTCTGTTTCGAAGTAGATAGGTGTTACACCTCGGTATAAGGTACAGCGATTAAGTGTTCCTTCGTTACGAGACAGCGCGTAGATCGGCATGTCGGCACTTAGGCGAGACATCATCAGTGCCGTGCGGCCTGACTCGGTGAGAGTGACAACGCCTTTAATGCCTTCCATATGGTTCGCAGAGTAGATGGTCGCCATCGAAACGGTTTCTTCGGCAGTAACAAAGGTGCGATCAATACGGTAATTGGATTGGTTATTAATGCCTGCCATTTTTTCCGCACCAATACAGACTTCAGCCATCGATTTTACGGTCTCGACAGGGTAGTCACCAGCTGCAGTTTCACCAGACAGCATCACAGCATCGGTGCCATCGAGTACGGCGTTGGCAACGTCCATAACTTCGGCACGGGTTGGCATTGGCGCAGAAATCATTGATTCCATCATCTGAGTTGCAGTGATGACTGTTCGGTTAAGCGCTCTGGCACGGCGTATAAGCTGTTTTTGCACTCCGACTAACTCAGGGTCGCCAATTTCCACTCCGAGGTCACCACGAGCCACCATAACGACATCTGAAGCCATTATGATGTCATCCATGTTCTCAACAGTAGCTACTGTCTCTGCTCGCTCCACTTTTGCGACGAGGTGAGCTTCTAAACCAGCTTCTCGTGCAAGCTGACGAGCATAGTGCATGTCTTCACCATTACGAGGGAAAGACACCGCTAGGTAATCCACTTTGATTTGTGCGGCGGTGACGATGTCGCGCTTGTCTTTTTCTGTTAGCGCTTCTGCGGAAAGGCCACCACCTTTTTTGTTGATGCCTTTGTTATTTGAGAGTGGGCCGCCAATGATGACTTCGGTATGAACGCGACAGCCTTCCACTTTGGTTACTTTGAGTTGAACACGACCATCGTCAAGCAACAGAATATCGCCGGCGGACACATCGTTAGGCAGTTCTTTGTAATCAAGGCCAACGGCTTCTTGATTACCTTCACCTAAACCTAGGCTGCTGTCGAGAGTGAACAGGTCGCCTACGGCAAGTTGGATTTTGCCATCTTTGAATGTCGACACACGAATCTTGGGACCTTGTAAGTCTCCGAGAATGGCGATTTGAGTGCCGTGTCTTTTTGCTATTGCTCTGACTTTTTCTGCGCGTTGTATATGGTCGTCGCTGGTGCCGTGAGAGAAGTTCATACGAACGATATTGGCACCGGCTTTGATGATCTCTTCAAGCACGTTACCTTTATCAGTAGAAGGGCCTAGCGTTGTGACGATTTTCGTTTTTCTTAATTCGGCTGTCATGAATACTCCTAGAGTGAGGCCAAGTAATCTTTTAAAAGACTGAATTAAGTATATGCATTAATTGATAATTTATTGGGAGCTAGGAGGATATTTCTTGATTTGCTTTTAATTATTGAATTTAGGGCTCAAACGCGATGTTTTATTCTGAAAATTAAGTCGCAAATTATCGATGTGGGTGTTAATTTTCCTCGAACTATTTGACTCGATACACAAAGATTCATGTATATACGTGATACTGGTCACGGCGATATACCAAGTGACTTCACAATTACTTCGCAAAGTAAAAAAATTACCTCGTTGATGATTTCTGGAGCGTAAAATGTACATGGCTCAACCGGGCCATATTGATCATATCAAACAGGTCAATGCTGGTCGTGTATATAAACTAATTGACCTTAAAGGTCCTATTTCTCGTATCGATCTGTCCAAGCAAAGTGAGTTGGCTCCGGCGAGTATTACTAAAATTACCCGTGAACTCATTGAAGCTCACCTTATTCACGAAACGACGGTTCAAGAAGCCACGACTCGTGGGCGTCCTGCTGTCGGTCTGCAAACCAATAACGAAGGTTGGCAATTTTTGTCGATGCGTCTTGGTCGCGGATACTTGACGATCGCGCTCCATGAATTGGGCGGCGACGTGCTTATCGATACCAAGATTGATATCCATGAACGTGATCAAGACGATGTGCTTGCGCGTCTTCTCCATGAAATCGATGAGTTCTTCCAAACCTATGCCGAGCAACTCGACAGGGTGACGAGTATCGCTATCACACTGCCAGGTCTGGTGAATTCAGAGCAAGGTATTGTGTTGCAGATGCCGCACTATAACGTTGAAAACTTAGCGTTGGGGCCGGAGATCTACAAAGAAACCGGTTTGCCAGTTTTTATTGCCAATGATACCCGAGCGTGGGCATTAGCAGAAAAGCTGTTTGGTAACTCACAAGACAACGACAACTCTGTTCTTATCTCGATTCACCACGGTTTAGGTGCCGGGATCATTCTTGATGGTCGCGTTCTGCAAGGACGTCACGGTAACATCGGTGAGTTGGGGCATATCCAGATCGATAAAGAAGGCAAGCTTTGCCACTGTGGTAATCGAGGCTGTTTAGAAACGGTGGCGAGTTCTCAGGCAATCCGTGAGCAAGTCAAAGAGCGATTGGTAAATGGTGAAGAATCAACGCTAACGGTGTTTGAAGACGTCACTATTGAACAGATCTGTGCTGCCGCTGCTAATGGGGATCCGCTGGCTGTCGAAGTGATTGAACAGTTAGGCCGTTATCTAGGTTCTGCGATTGCGATTGTGATTAACCTGTTCAACCCAGAGAAAATCTTGGTGGGTGGTGTTATCAATCAGGCGAAGAGCGTGTTATACCCGGCGATTCAAAAGTGTATCGAAGAGCAGAGTCTATCGGTTTACCATAAAGACTTAGAGCTGGTGGAATCTCGTTTTTATAAGCAGGCAACCATGCCAGGTGCTGCGCTCATCAAGCAGGCCTTATACGATGGCCAACTGTTAATGAAAGTTATTGAAGGTTAACCCCTTTTTCTCGTCTTGTAGCCTTACCTTGAACCTTTCCATGTACTTAAGCTTTGTATAACATCATTTGTTGTACTTAGTTTAAGCATTCTGTGCATTGGCGCTTTGCTTTAACCTATTGAAGTAGGCTATTGTAGCCACAGTTATTATTTGTCACTAAGGTGTTGTATGTCTGGCGTTTTAAATTCGGTTGATCAGAGAACCAAACTGGTCGGTGAAAACCGTCTGGAACTCTTGTTATTCAGCTTAAATAGTCGTCAACTATTTGCGATTAACGTATTTAAAGTGAAAGAAGTCCTCAAAGTGCCAGTACTCACTCGCTTACCGGGCTCTCATCATCATATTACGGGTGTTGCGTCTTTACGTGGTGAATCGGTGCCTGTTATCGATTTACGCAGTGCCATTGGCTTTCCGCCATCTCGTGCGGAGTCTCAAGAGAGCAACCTGATTATTACGGAATACAACCGAACCGTACAAGGTTTCTTGGTTGGGCAAGTTCGTAATATCGTGAACACGACATGGACAGAAATCCAGCCGCCGCCAAAGACAACAGGCCGTGCAAACTACCTAACCGCTATTACGCATATTCAAGAAGAAGAGCAGCACAAGATCGTCGAGATCATCGATGTTGAGAAAGTGTTGGCTGAGATCATTGATTACGATGTCTCGATCTCTGAAGGCGTTTTAGATGAACAATTAGCTCAGGAGATGATAGGACGCAATGTGCTTATCGTTGATGACTCTTCAACAGCGCGTAATCAGATCAAAGGCACCTTGTCGCAGTTGGGTTTGAACATTATTGAGTGTTGTGATGGCTTAGAAGCACTGACCTTACTTAAGGGCTGGTGTGATGAAGGCAAAGACATCAATCAAGAAATATTGTTGATGATCACCGATGCTGAAATGCCTGAAATGGACGGCTACAAGCTGACACACGAAGTACGTACTGACCCAAGAATGCATGACCTATTCATCACGCTAAATACTTCATTAAGTGGAAGTTTTAATGAAGCTATGGTTGAGAAAGTAGGGTGTAACCGCTTTATTTCTAAGTTCCAGCCAGACCTCTTGGTTGAAGTGACTCAAGAGCGAATGCGTCAGATTTTATAATTAACGCTGCTGTACGGTTTGTTTTGAGTGACCTTATAGAAAACGTTTGCTAATATTCACACAGCATATTTTTCTTAACGAAATATGCTCAACTGCTAGCGTAACTTTTCACACACAATTTAAGGTAGTTCCTCTTAATGATATGGTTAACGTCTAAAGTCGTCATGACTTTGAGCTTATTACTGTATAGGGAATTTAAGAAAAGACGTACGGAAGCTGAAGTTGAGTCATAACTCAACAACTGGAATTGAAGGGAAGCGGATGCTTCCCTTTTTCGTTTTTCTTTCTCTCGTTTCTTTAGCCAATGACCGGTTGAGACCAGTTGGTACTTCGCTAATGAAAATCTCGAGATTTGGTGTTCAAGCCAACAATTTCATCAGTTATATCGATAAGTTTCCCCGCAATCACATGCACGACTTCGCCTTCCTTCTCTAAGACTCCTTGTACCTTTAAAGCCTTCGCTGTCAGATAAGCTTGCTGCTGCGCGCGTGCAGTGGCTCCCCATACCACAACGTTGATATTGCCTGTGTTATCTTCTAATGTGACAAAGGTGACACCGGCTGCGGTACCGGGAGATTGTTTTCCTGTGACTAATCCGACAACGGTGACCATAGATTTGTGTCTTTGCTGTATTAAATCTTTCATGTGTGTGAATCGACCTAGTCGTCCCGCTTCTTCGAGCAAAGTGATGGGGTGCTTGTTCAATGAAATTCCGACACTGGTGAAGTCTTCGAGTAGATCTTGCATCTCGTTGGGCTTGTGCAGTACATGTTCGTCATACCCTGCCTCAGCATCGTCATAGGCTTGGCTAAACAGAGGTAAATCCGACGCCGAGTCCATGATCGCCCAGCGAGTCTGGAAGCGGTCTCCAGAAACGTTATGTAGCGCATTGGCCGATGCCAGTAGCTCGATATCTTTCTTATTCATCGATAACTGTTTCACCTGACTAGGGTGGCGATAACCGGATGGTGGACGATTGGCGAGCACGCTTTGAATTCCATGCTCGCTGAATCCTTTGATTTGTCGCAGCCCTAAGCGAATCGCTAGACCATTCTGATGAGGGGCAACCGTGTGGTCGTTTTGAGAAGCGTTCACACATACCGGAAGTATCACCACATTGTGTCGTTGTGCGTCTTGTACCAACTGTGAAGGGCTATAAAACCCCATCGGTTGGCTATTCAACAGAGAAGCGTAGAAGCACTCTGGGTAGTAGCATTTCAGCCAAGCGGAGCAATACGCTAACACCGCAAACGAAGCGGAGTGGCTTTCAGGAAAACCGTACTCGCCAAAGCCGCATATCTGTTTAAAGATCTGCTCAGCAAACTCTGTCTCATAGCCGCGCTTTTGCATTCCTTCGATGAGTTTGTTTTTAAACTTAAAGACGTTGCCATTTTTCTTCCAAGCGGCCATTGCCCGTCTGAGTTGATCTGCTTCTCCGCCTGTGAACCCTGCAGCGACCATCGCGAGTTTGATCACTTGCTCTTGGAATATCGGTACACCTAAGGTGCGCGACAGTACTGATTCCACGTCTTTAGATGGATAACTGATTGGCTCAATGCCATCTCGACGCTTGAGAAACGGATGCACCATATCACCCTGAATAGGGCCTGGGCGTACGATAGCGATTTGAATCACCAAGTCGTAATAAGTCTTCGGTTTAAGCCTTGGCAGCATGCTCATTTGTGCGCGTGACTCAATTTGGAATATCCCGACTGTGTCTGCTCGCTGAATCATGCCGTAAACCTGAGGATCGTCCTTAAGGCGAGTGATCTCAGCAATGGTCAGTGATCGCCCGTGAATACGTTTGATCAGGTCGAAACATTTACGAATCGCAGAGAGCATACCCAACGCGAGCACATCAACTTTCAGCAAGCCTAAGGTTTCTAGATCATCCTTATCCCATTGGATAATGGTTCGATCGTGCATCGCTGCATTTTCGACGGGAACCAGCTCATACAAAGGCCCTGAGGATATGACAAAGCCACCGACATGTTGAGATAAGTGACGTGGGAAGCCGATAATCTCATTAACCAAGTGGATAAACTGCTGCCCCTTCAAAGAATCAGGTTGTAGCCCTAATTGAGTGAGCTGAGCCTGCCAACCTAAGCTTTTGTCCCTGCGATTGGTGTTCTTGATGAAGTAGTCGAGCTGAGTTTCTTGTAGCCCTAATGCTTTCCCCACATCTCTCACCGCACTTTTGAAGCGATAAGAGATGACTGTTGCAGCAAGTGCAGCCCGTTCTCTACCGTATTTTTTATAGATGTATTGGATGACTTCTTCACGACGTTCGTGTTCAAAATCGACATCAATATCAGGCGGCTCATCGCGCTCTTTACTGATGAAACGCTCAAACAGCACCGAGATCTGTCTTGGGTCGACAGAGGTGATTTCTAAGCAGTAACAGACCACGGAATTGGCCGCTGAACCTCGACCTTGGTAAAGAATGCCTTGGCTTTTGGCAAACATCACGATGTCGTGAATGGTGAGAAAAAAGAAAGGGTAGTCAAGCTCGTCAATTAATCCCAATTCTTTATCTATGATTTGTTGGATGTCGTTAGGTACACCTTGTGGGAAGCGAGCTCGTTTTCCTTTTTCGACCAACATGCGCAGATAACTCATGGGTGTCTCCCCTTGAGGAATCAGCTCACTGGGATATTCGTATCGCAAGCTATTTAAATCAAATTCACACAGCTCAGCGATACGGTTGCTCTCTTCTAGCCACTCCGCTTTGAAGATATGAGAGAGCTTATTGATACTCCGTAAACAGCGCTCGGCATTAGCGAGTAAGTGACTGCCCACTTCGGTAATGGGCTTTTGGTACTTTATCGCAGTGAGTGAGTGCTGTAAGGATAAGCGGTTAGCATTGTGCATTAGCACGCCACCACAAGCTGTTATCGGCAGTTGATGATGTTGTGACAGCTCAACGCAGTAATCTGTGTACTGCTGGTCGGTTTGCTTTAGGTGTCTTTGTAAGCCGATCCAAAGCCGACCTGAAGGGTGCTGAGATAGCCATTGCCCCCAGTGCGCGTCTTCATTTTTCTGTTGAGGAAGCCAAAGAATAAAGCAGTGCTTAGCCGACATGATATCCCACTCAGAGAGCTGATAATGTCCCTTACTGCTACGACGTCTCGCGTTGGTAATTATACGGCACAGCTCGGCGTAGGCTTGTCTGTTTGGGCATATCAAGATCACTTGGCACTCTTCATTTAACCAAAACATGCTCCCGACAATTTGCTTGAGTGACAGTTTATGTTGCTTGATTGCAGAGTGAACCTTAACGATGCCCGCGACTGAGCACTCATCAGTAACCGCGAGTGCTTTGTAACGTAAGAAGTCGGCCTGTAAAACAAGCTCTTCCGCATGCGAAGCTCCCTCTAGAAAGGAGTAATTACTTTGACAGAAAAGCTCTGAGTATTGCTGAGACATAATGTGATCTCACTTAACTATTGCGAGTGAACATGATTGAAAAGGGACGCTGAAATTGAATAAGTAGAACGGAGGAGCTAACAAAGTTTCTTGCTGACTTACGTTCTTACCGACTAGCTAAATAAGCCGTGCAAAAACCACTGTTTATCTGGCGTTTTAAATATCCAGAGCCACCGACCGTTTTCGCTGTGAGCAATAAAGTAGTCACGAATGACCTTCTCTCCGTCCCACCAGCCAGACACAATGCGCTCTGGGCCTTGAGATAAGGTGACGCTTTCGGTTAAGGCTTCGGGCTCTGGCAGTAAAATACTGGGCCTGAGCCGCTGTTGAACGACGCTGAGAGCTGTGGTTTGTTGCTCGCTCCTTGAGGGCGCTTGCCTTTTTGTCACAGACTTACTCAGTGTTGGGAGCGAATACTGATTGGCCTTTTCTGGCCTTGGGTCGTGCTGTATTTTTGGTGTTTGAATACAGGCTTGTCCAAGCTTTGCTTGCAGTAGTGAGAGCAAATCTAACGCGGCAAGTGTTCCGGTATTACCATCAAAAAGATCATGGTAGGTCATTTGGGGTTCTCCATGACGAACCAAGCTGAGGGTCAGTCCTTGAACCGGTGCGGTGAGCTTGAGTGACTCTAAGGTGAGATGAGTAAGGTTCGCCCATTTTTCAGCAAGGTAATCACCTTGTGCCGAATAAAAAGAGACAGGGTGATCGTCTTTATCTCTTAGGTGTAAAGTCAGAGTTAACTCGAAAGCCACTCGATCGCGTAGCTTCAAAAAACATTCGAGTTGATTCAGTAATTTCAGCAACGGCTTTTCGATAAATAGGATGTTTTCAATATCAAACAATAGCTCCAAATATTGCTGGAAATTCTCTGGTGGATGATAGAAATCAATCGGGTGCTTGAACTGGCCGTTAAGGCGACCGACATAATTCACCAAGTCGATATCAAAGCGGCGTGCGACCTCTTGCAAAGGCAGCTTTAATAAGTCTTCAACGGTATTGATACCGACACGGTTCAGGCGTTCCACTTGCTTGGTCGGTAGCTCACTGGAAATTAATGCTTGTTGATTGACCCAAGTTTTCATCTGCTCAATATTGTTTGTTGCTTGGTTGATCGCTTGCTTACCCAAAAGGATCGCAGAAAGCGGCGAATAACCCGTAGCGAAGCTGAACTGGATATTGAGCGTTTCTAAGTGGCTTTTGAGCTCATGCCAGTAGTTATCTAGCCCGTCGTAAAGTGACAGCATGTTAGAGGCTTTAATCAACAAACCATTAGGTGGCAATAACGCCATGTCGGAAGTGACCAGATACGCCCATTGAGCGATCTCTTTAAGCTTACTTTTCTCCAGTTCAATACTGTAAGGGTGGACGTGTAAGTTGTGGCACAAAGCTGCTGCAGACCCTAAGCCCATACCAAGCGAAATTCCCGATTGCAGCGCAGCTGGGTTTGCTTGCAGTACATGGTGATCTTTTTCATCCACGATGATAATAGGTTGTTCGCGTGAGTCTTCGCTCGAACCCAATTCATTAGAGTTAAACAAGGTATCCAACTGCAGAGATGGAAAGTGCAGATAAAGCCACAACATACGTTAGCCTTGCTTCGCAATAGGAAAAGCCAGCACAGTGTTACCAGACAAAGCGCGGTCTGAATTGTCTTCATAAACGACTTTCTCTGTGAGTAACGGCCAGTAGTGTGTCATGTCTAGAATAAAGCTGCCATACGACCAGCTGCCTTTTCTCTTAGTCACTTCAACCTTTAATCCCTGCGCGTGAGAAGAGAGTTTCATGCTTAAGGAAACGGGCAGGGATAATTGATTATGGCTGGTGGCTTTAAAGTGAAACTGCAGGCACTTACCGGTTTCACTGGCTGCTTGTAGGCGCTTTGTTTGGTGTATTTCTAGATCGGCTCCCCATAGCAATACAGAGTGACAAGCGCCGCTTTTGAGGCACTGCTCAGCTGCCCACAACGCATCGAGATCGCGTTGAGGCTGGATAACGAGAATGTTTTCTAATTCAATGCCTTGGCTGTTAAAAAACTCAGCACAGATCTTCCCTGGCGGGTTAATGAATATGGCCAGTTTTTGCGAGTTTTGTTGAGATAAATAGGGCGTCAGTAGGCGAAGCTCGCCGATCCCTTGTTGTGATTCAACTTCAATAACGCCGTGCGTCGGGAAGCCGCCATCAAGCTGTTTATCCAGTTGAGGATAGCCTGTTGAAGTGGTGCTTCCTTGCGTTGTTGATTGTAACCCTTTCCAGATTAGCTGGCGGTCTTGTAAGTTTTTTATTAGTTCATGCATAATTAAATACCTGTATATTTATACAGTATATTTAACAATGGAAAAGATGCAAAGCAAAATGACGAAAATTAGGGGAATAATACCAATCACAGTAAGTAAGTGATCATAAATAGCGCAGGAAAAATGCTTGAGAACAAGGCAGAAATTTTCGATAAGTAGTTATTCTACAATCAAAATTTCTAACGCCGTTATCGAGTGTTTTAACAAGCTAGGATGACCAGTTATTTACTACGATTGGTATCAGTGTTAGTTGATTGATTTAGATAAAAAAAAGCCGCTATGGAAGCGACTTTTTACTATTGGTCAATGATATCAAGTTACTTAGGTTGAGCATCGATACATTGGCCATTAATGTCTGTCACACTTGGGTTCATTAAGTGTAGGTACAGTGGGATGATGTCGAGTGGCGTTTTTAGCTTATTCGCATCTTCTCCTGGGTACGCTTTTGCACGCATACGTGTTTGAGTGCCGCCTGGATTGATTGCGTTAACACGGATGTTCGTGTCTTCAAGCTCGTCCGCTAGGATCTGCATCATACCTTCGGTAGCAAACTTAGAAATTGCGTAAGTGCCCCAGAATGCACGACCAGAGTGACCAACCGTTGAAGAGGTAAATACGATACGACCTGCTTCTGCTTTTTTAAGTGCAGGTAGCAGAGCTTGAGTCATCAAGAACTCAGACTTCACATTGATCTGCATAACATCATCAAAGGTTTCTTCATCAATCTGCTCAAACGGGCTCAGAGTGCCAAGAACGCCAGCATTATGAAGTAGACCGTCTAAACGACCGAACTGTGATTGAATGGTTTCAGCCATATCAACGTAGTTCTGCTTTGTCGCACCTTTTAAATCCAATGGGATAATCGCAGGTTGTGGGTAACCAGCGCTTTCGATTTCATCGTAAATGAATTCAAGGTTTTTAACATTGCGGCCTAACAGAATGACAGTTGCACCATGTTGAGCGAAGCTTAGTGCTGCTTGGCGACCAATGCCAGCACCGGCACCTGTAACCAAAATTACTTTATCTTTGAGGGCATCTGTAGAGATTGGGTAATCCACTGTGCTTATCCTTCTTTCTTTTATTATGTTCGTCATTCCATTGATGTTTAATCACACAGATAACCGCAGGAATGATGAGAAATTCTTGGTAATCGTGACAAGATGGTTACAATACACTAATTCATACAATAGGGGATATGACATTGGAATTTTTGTTGGACTACGGCTTGTTTTTAGCCAAGATTGCGACCGTTGTAATCGCCATCATCGCAATTTTAGTGATTGCTAAATCTGTGGGTGGGAAATCAAGCGCGATTAAAGGTGAGCTGGAAATCACGAACCTATCTGAACATCATAAACAGACGATTGAACAACTAGAGCACCATCTACATGATGATGCTTTCATCAAAGCCCGTGATAAAGCAGAAAAGAAAGCGGAAAAAGAGAAAGTAAAATCACGCGGTAAAGAAGTGAAGAAAGCAGCGAAAGAGGGTGAGCTTGATAGTAAGCGTGAACCACATCTATTCGTTCTTGATTTTAACGGCAGCATTGATGCGAAAGAAGTGGCTTCATTACGTGAAGAGGTAACGGCGGTTCTGGCTGTGGCTCGTGAAGGTGATGAAGTATTGCTGAAACTTGAGTCTGGCGGTGGCATGGTTCACGGCTATGGTTTAGCGTCTTCTCAACTTGATCGTATCAAAGCGGCAGGTTTGCCTCTGACTATCTCGGTAGACAAAGTGGCGGCAAGCGGCGGTTACATGATGGCATGTATCGCAGACAAAATTGTATCTGCACCGTTTGCTATTGTTGGCTCTATTGGTGTTATCGCTCAACTGCCAAACTTCAACAAACTACTTAAAAAGCACGATATTGAGTTCGAGCAGCTAACGGCGGGTGAGTACAAACGCACGCTTACTATGTTTGGTGAGAACAGCGATAAAGCACGTGAGAAGTTTAAAGAAGAGCTAGAAGAGACACATGGCCTATTCAAAGACTTCATCCGTGACCATCGTCCTGCGTTAGATCTTGAAAAAGTAGCAACGGGTGAACACTGGTTTGGTACACAAGCACATGAACTTGGACTGGTGGATGAGATCAGCACTTCTGATGACTTAGTCGTAGCGGCATGTAAGGACAAAACGGTTCTAGCGATCCACTACGTACAGAAGAAAAAGCTTTCAGACAAACTAGCGGGCGTGGCAGGTAAATCTGCAGACAGCGTGTTGATGAAGCTGATTGAACGCGGTCAAAAGCCGATTGTTTAAGCTTATTGAGTTCTAGTTCTAGGCTTGGTGCCTTACGTTCATTTACAGACGTTTGAGCCTTAAAAAGAAAGCGCATAAGTCATCAGACTTATGCGTTTTTTTATTGCTCCACTTCCGAGCGGGTGACCACTATGTTGTAGGGGGAGCGGAGTTTTATACCAAACACTGACTTACTGTGATTGATATTAAATCTTGGCTCCATAATCATTACGTTTTGGACAAGTAGTCAGAATCTCTCTATGACCCGTATCTTTGAGCTCTTCCAAAATCACATCAAAGCCCCACAAGCGATAGAGATGCTTCATCACTTCGTCGTAGCCTTTATCAAGCGGGATGCGGTCGTGAGGCACATATTGCAGTGTCATTGAGCGGTCACCACGAACATCGACATTAAACACCTGAATGTTTGGTTCAAGGTTACTTAGGTTGTATTGCGCCGCAAGCTTCTCACGAATCAGGCGATAGCCCGGATCATCATGAATAGCACTCACCTCAATGGTATTTTTACGGTCGTCGTCGAGTACAGAGAACAGCTTAAAGTCTCGAATGATTTTTGGAGAAAGGTATTGGCTGATGAAACTTTCATCTTTGAAGTTGTGCATCGCAAAGTGCACCGCTTCTAACCAATCACTTCCGGCTAACTCAGGGAACCACTCTCTATCTTCATCGGTTGGCTCTTCACAGATGCGTCGGATGTCTCTAAACATCGCAAAGCCAAGCGCATAAGGGTTTATTCCGCTGAAATAAGGGCTGTTGTAGGCGGGTTGTGCGACGACACTGGTATGGCTGTGTAGGAATTCTAAGATGAACTTATCACTCACCAAGCCTTCGTCGTAAAGGTGGTTAAGAATGGTGTAATGCCAGAAGGTTGCCCAGCCTTCGTTCATCACTTGAGTTTGTTTTTGAGGGTAGAAGTATTGGCTCACTTTGCGAACGATGCGAACACACTCTCGTTGCCAAGGTTCAAGCAGTGGTGCGTTCTTCTCGATAAAGTAGAGAATGTTTTCTTGAGGCTCGCTAGGAAAGCGGATCTTGGTCTCTTCTTCCTTACTTTTATTTTGAGGAACGGTTCGCCATAGCTCATTCACTTGAGATTGCAGATAAGCTTCGCGTTCTTCTTGTCTTGCTGTCTCTTCTGCAATGGAAATCTTCTCAGGGCGTTTGTATCGGTCTACGCCGTAATTCATCAGTGCGTGACAAGAATCAAGGAGCTGCTCGACTTCAGCAACACCATATTTCTCTTCACAACCACTGATGTACTTCTTAGCAAACAACAAGTAATCGATGATGGAACTGGCATCGGTCCATGTTTGGAACAGGTAGTTGCCTTTAAAGAAAGAGTTGTGGCCATAACAAGCGTGAGCCATTACCAGCGCCTGCATTGTGACCGTGTTCTCTTCCATCAGGTAAGCGATACAAGGATCGGAGTTGATTACGATTTCGTATGCCAAGCCCATTTGGCCATGCTTGTAGTTTTGCTCGGTTTGAATGAATTTCTTACCAAAAGACCAGTGGTTGTAATTGATAGGCATACCAATGCTCGAGTAGGCATCCATCATCTGTTCTGAAGTAATCACTTCAATCTGGTTTGGGTAAGTATCTAAACGGTAATGCTGCGCAACACGTTTGATTTCTACGTGGTATTTCTCCAAGAGGTTGAACGTCCAATCTGGACCATCAGGCAGCATCTTGTCGTTTTTCTTTTTTGCAGCTTTGTTTTTCTCTGCAACGTTTGATTTCGCTGTCATGGCAAACTCCCTTACGCTGTCTCTTTCTGGAACAGTTCTCTAAACACAGGAAAAATATCATCCACCGTTTTAATGTTTTTCATGGCGAAGTTGTCAAAGCTACTCTCGAGTTTTTCGTATTCGTGCCAAAGTGTTTGATGAGAGCGGCGTGTTATTTCGATGTAAGAGTAATATTGGCAAGTTGGCAGAAGCGTATTGACCAGTAACTCTTTACAGCGAGGAGAGTCATCAGCCCAGTTATCGCCATCAGAGGCTTGTGCTGCATAGATGTTCCACTCATTAGCAGGGTAGCGGTCTGCGACAATTTCCTTCATCAGTTTCAGTGCGCTTGAAACAATGGTGCCACCCGTTTCTTGTGAGTAGAAAAACTCATGTTCGTCGACCTCTTTAGCCTGAGTATGGTGACGAATAAACACAACATCGACGTTTTCGTAGGTGCGATTTAAGAACAGATACAGAAGAACATAAAAGCGCTTCGCAATATCTTTTGTGGCCTGATCCATAGAGCCCGATACATCCATTAGACAGAACATCACGGCTTGGCTAGATGGAATAGGGCGCTTCTCGTAGTTTTTAAAACGTAAGTCGAAGGTGTCAATGAACGGCACGCTTTCAATCTTTTTACGTAACTCGGCAATCTCTTCTTTGAGGCGACCTTCCTCAAAAGGTTGTGCCGGCTCCGTCATTTTAACTTGGTCAAGCTGTTCCATCAGTAGGTTAAGCTCGCGCTTTTTACCTGCTGTCATCGCGGTTCTACGAGCCAGAGATTGCTGTAGTGAACGAACGATAGCGATGTTGGATGGAATCCCCGCGCTTTGGTAACCAGAGCGGTGAGTTTTCCATTCGGTGATTTTGTTGATCTGATTTTTCTCTAGATTAGGTAGAGCTAAATCTTCAAAGAGAATATCAAGATACTCATCTTTTGAAATTTGGAAGGTAAATTCATCTTGGCCTTCGCCATCAGGGCTTGCGTCGCCTTGGCCTGAGCCACCACCTTGACCACCACCTTTAGGGCGTTCGATTTTATCGCCAGTGATGAACTGATCATTACCTGGGTGAACGCGCTCTCTTACGCCGCCTTGACCTTGGTGAAAGTTCGGCTCTTTGATGTCTTTATGGGGAATAGTGACGTCTTCACCTGTTTCTGTATTGGTGATTGAGCGTCGGTTAACTGCATCGGCCACAGATTCTTTGATTTGCTCTTTATGGCGTCGTAAGAAACGCTGTCTATTCACAGCACTCTTATTTTTGCCATTGAGCCTCCGATCGATAAATTGTGCCATAAGAACTCCCTCTCAGCTGATGTCGCGATCCTACTTTTTATTCGGGTATAAGAGTTATTGATTTACTAAGGTATAAAAGTTATTGGTTTATACGAGCTGCTCAGTTGAGCAGCTCAATACCGTTTAGTTATGAGGATTTACGAACTCTTAGGTACCACTCAGATAGCAGTCTCACTTGCTTCTCGGTGTAGCCTTTTTCCATCATACGAGCAACGAAGTCGTCATGTTTTTTCTGATCATCCGTTGAGGTCTTAGCATTGAACGAAATAACAGGAAGTAGCTCTTCTGTGTTAGAGAACATTTTCTTCTCAATCACAGTGCGCAGTTTCTCGTAGCTCGTCCACACTGGGTTTTGACCGTTATTGTTGGCTTTGGCACGAAGCACAAAGTTCACAATCTCATTTCGGAAGTCTTTAGGGTTACTGATACCGGCTGTCTTCTCGATTTTCTCTAGTTCACCATTCAGAGAAGCACGGTCAAATAGTTGGCCTGTTTCTGGGTCGCGGTACTCTTGGTCTTGAATCCAGAAATCTGCGTAGGTGACATAGCGGTCGAAGATATTCTGACCGTACTCAGAGTAAGACTCTAGATAAGCGGTTTGAATTTCTTTACCGATGAACTCTACGTAGCGTGGCACTAGGTATCCTTTCAAGAACTCTAGGTACTTCTCGGCGGTCTCTTGAGGGAACTGCTCCCGTTCGATTTGCTGCTCAATAACGTAGAACAGGTGCACTGGGTTCGCGGCCACTTCGGCTTGGTCGAAGTTAAACACACGAGACAGGATCTTAAAGGCGAAACGCGTTGATAGCCCAGACATGCCTTCGTCAACGCCAGCATAATCTCGGTACTCTTGGTAGCTCTTCGCTTTTGGATCGGTGTCTTTTAGAGTCTCACCATCGTAAACACGCATCTTAGAGAATAGAGATGAGTTTTCAGGCTCTTTTAGTCTCGAAAGAATGCTGAATTGCGATAGCAGATCGAGTGTGCTTGGTGAGCAAGGCGCTTGGGATAGCTCACTGTGCTCAAGCAGTTTCTTGTAGATCTTAACTTCTTCAGACACACGCAGACAGTAAGGGACTTTTACAATGTACACACGGTCGAGGAATGCTTCGTTGTTTTTGTTGTTACGGAAGGTCTGCCACTCAGATTCGTTCGAGTGAGCGAGAATCATACCGTCAAATGGCAGTGCAGAAAGCCCTTCGGTACCGTTGAAGTTACCTTCTTGTGTTGCCGTAAGTAGAGGGTGTAATACTTTGATTGGCGCTTTGAACATCTCCACGAATTCCATCACACCTTGGTTGGCTTTACAAAGCGCACCAGAGTAGCTGTAGGCATCAGGATCATCTTGAGAGAAGTGTTCAAGTTTACGAATATCAACTTTACCAACCAGAGACGAGATATCTTGGTTGTTTTCATCACCTGGCTCCGTTTTCGCGATCGCAACTTGATCGAGAATAGAAGGGCGCAGTTTGATGACTTTGAATTTGGAAATATCACCGCCAAAATCGTGTAGACGTTTCGCTGCCCACGGAGACATAATTGAGCGAAGATAGCGTTTCTCAATGCCATATTCGTTCTTCAATAAGTCGCCGTCTTCGTTAACGTCGAATAGACAGAATGGGTGATCGTTTACTGGGCTTCGTTCACCGTCAGCAGACAATACATAGATTGGTAGTTTCTGCATCAGGGCTTTGAGTTTTTCAGCGAGAGAAGATTTACCACCGCCCACAGGGCCAAGTAGGTAAAGGATTTGTTTACGTTCTTCTAAACCTTGCGCAGCATGTTTTAAGTAAGAAACAATCTGTTCAATCGCATCTTCCATACCGTAGAAATCTTTAAATTCGCTGTAGCGTGAGATGACACGGTTCGAGAAAATACGACTCAGTTGAGGGTCTTGAGCAGTGTCAATAACCTCTGGTTCGCCAATGGCTAGTAATAAGCGCTCGGCAGCATTAGCGTAAGCACTTTTATCGTCTTTACACAGCCCTAAGAACTCTTGCAATGTCAGCTCTTCTTCCTTGGCTGCTTCATAACGTGATTGATAGTGGTCAAAGATACTCATAGTCACATTCCCCTTGTTAACCAGTCAAAACTGACGAGCGATTGAAAAATAGGCTCTCCCTACATTTTAAGGTTAGACCCGCTTCCACAATTTTGCTTAACAATTATGTATTTATTTACAATTTTGCGTGTGAAAAACGTGGCGAGCGCAATAGGCAACTTGAGGCGCGTAGAATCAAATTATTTTCCATTCGAGGGGATCTGGTCGTTTGTTTTGAGATTTTAGGTTGCTTAATAATACCCGTGCTGGATTTATGTATGTTAGATACATAGCCGAGCCTTATTGATAATCTTGCATGATGAACGGTCTAATGCGCTTGGCTATCAGAAAATAACAAGAGAATGTGAGAATGGTTTATCAAAAAAGTCGTTATTGATTCTCATTATGTTTGAAATGGTAAATTGATACTCTAGAAGGTTACTGCGTTATTTGACGCTGCTTGCGTTTTCTAGTTGCTTTGGTTTTTCTCTTTGTGTGCGAACATTAAAAAAAGGGTTACTCATGATGAGTAACCCTTTTTCTTGAAACTTTTTAAAAGTTATCGCTGATCTATTAACGAATTAAGCGCTAAAGATTTGAGATAGCTCTGTCGCACATAGGTGGTACTGACGAGGGCAGTTGCGCCATGTTGTTAGCATGCGACGGTACTTCTCTAGCATTGGCATCTGGCTATTGAAGTGGTGATCGGCTTTGTCGAATTGAGGGTAAAGACCTTCAGAATCAACAAGGAAACGCACGTAGTGTACGATCTGCGCTTCAGAAGCGATATCAAAACCTAAGAACTGCAGGCGACGTTGGTCTACTTCAGCACGCTCTTGCTCTGCAAGCATTTTGTTCGACTCTTGCATTGCATGGTACATCTCCATGATGTCGATAATTTCGCGACATTCTGCTTCAGTCAAACAACCAAACTCTTTGTTAAGCTCACGCATTTGGAGTTCGTAACCACGTTCTACAATCGTTTGTAGACGTTGGTATTTAGCGGAGTTCTCAGGATCCATTTGAGACATTAGGTAGTATTGATTTGATAGAATTAGACGCTGAGCATTGGTCATTTCCATGGGAGGAGCCTCACTAAAAAACTAAATGTTGTATTCTTTTGTTGCAGTAAGAGTAACAGCATTCCTACGAGTGGAAACATGATCTCAACACGGATTTAATATGATTTTTTGAATTGATAAACAAAAGTTGTAAAGAAAAGTGAAAGGATTGTTTGGCTCGAAAAGAAAACGCCCCAATCGAAATTGAGGCGCTTGAAATCACTATGAACGTCAGTCTAGATTAGTATTTTACGTTTGAATGGTACTGGCTAAGAACAGCAACAATCTCGTCCATTTTCTCTTTGCTTGGCGGGTTTGTACCTTCAAGAGGGTAGTCAAAACCAAGTGCTTCCCACTTATGTGCACCAAGCTTATGGTATGGAAGCAGTTCTACTTTCTCGATGTTATCCATGTCTTTGATGAATTCGCCTAGCAGATGAGCATCTTCAGGTGTGTCCGTGTAGCCAGGGACAATCACATAACGAATCCACGTCTTCTTACCGATTTTGTGTAAGTAGCGTGCGAAATCCAGAGTACGTCTGTTTGATACACCAATGAAATCGTGGTGAATCTCATCTCGCATGTGCTTAAGATCCAACATAACTAGATCAGAGGCTTCTAGGACTTCATCAACCACTTCAGTGTGCTTACGAATGTAGCCATTAGTATCAAGACAAGTGTGGATGCCTTCAGCTTGAGCTGCGCGGAAAAAGTCACGAACAAACTCAGGTTGTAGCATCGCTTCACCACCAGAACAGGTGATACCACCGCCCGATGCTTTCATGAAATGACGGTATGATTTTGCTTCGTTGATGATCTCTTCGACCGTTACTTCCTTTCCGTCATGAAGATCCCATGTATCACGGTTATGACAGTACATACAACGCATTAAGCAGCCTTGAAGAAACACAATAAAGCGGATACCAGGGCCATCGACAGTACCACAAGATTCGAATGAGTGAATGCGACCAGTTGTAGACATGAGCTATTCTCGTAGAGGAATTTATACCGTTTATTTTATTACAAAAACGGTACATAAAATAGGGTCAAATGGTAACGAGACCTTTAAAAATAAAGGCAACCACCTGTGAAGATGATTGCCTTTATTAAACTTGAAAAGTAAAGGACGAAAGCCCTTACTGGTGGCTAGAAGAAAGCAAACATTGTGATACCGCCAGTGGTGTACACTGACTCTTTCGCTTCTTCGTAATCCGGTGTTTTTGCGGTTAGCGCTAAAGAGGCACCAACGTATTGGTTATACCAAGCCACACCAAGCACAGCAGTAGCCTGAATGTTCTCTAAAGTCACATCGTATTGTTCTGGATTCGGCCAATTATCTTCGATTTCAGAACGATCGCCTTCGATAGTCAGGTCGTTGAATCGGTAGCGACCTTCAAGGCCGGCATAGGTAAACCAACCAGCGTTTGATGCGCCGATCATGCCAGGTTTGAATGGGTTTTCTGTGGTGATGTTAGCTGCACCAAAGTTACCGCCTAAGTCCGTACCCCAACGGAACATAAAACCAGTCGAGATATCACTTCTAAAGTTACCGACGTTGATTTCAGAAACGTTAGAGATTTCGTAGTCAGTATTCGCAAGAGCTTGATTACGCATTAGGTTGAAATGGCTTAGGTAACCAACGCTTCCCGCCCATTCATCATCGACTTGGTATTCCCAACCCATCGGCTCATCCGACTTAGTGATTGAGTGAACCAGCTTTTGAGCATCTTCAGACAGTGCACGTTCGCCCGTAGTACCAAACGTGATATTAAAACGCTGGGCTTGCTGTGGGTTTAAGCTGATGTAATTGAATTCAGTGTGAAGGTAACCTGCGTATGGGCGATCATTAGGCGATGGCGTTTCTAACTCAATGTCAGAAGGCGTATACATCTTGTGGCCAATGGTGATTTCCCACTTGTCTAGAGAGCTTGCGCCCCAGTAGGAAAGACTCAATGGTTTTACCCAGTTATATGGCGTAATACTTGATGATGTGTAACCCAGAAATAAGCCGTTGGTATAGTCTTGGTCGACACCAAAAATACCATCATTATCTAAAGCAAAAGTTAACGTAGAACGCTCAGAGGCTAAAGATGAGAAAGAGAGAAGAATCAGGGGTAAACAACGCAGGTATTTCATGGAGCAGTTACTCTTAAATTATGAACCGCGATATTACCGTAATTTGACAGAATTTGTGGAAAAAAAGTGAATGGCAGGGTGCTTTTTTGCTCAACCTAACATTTCGCGGGATAGGTGAGTGTAGTGCGATTTATTTCAGATATAAAAAAGCCCCGCACATTGGCGAGGCTAATATTATTTACTGTCTATTGAGCGTGAGCTTATAGAGACTCAGTAAATGTACGTGCGATTACGTCAGCTTGTTGCTCTGCAGTTAGAGAGTTAAAGCGAACAGCGTAACCAGATACACGGATTGTTAGCTGAGGGTATTTCTCAGGGTGCTTAACTGCGTCTTCAAGAGTTTCGCGGTTAAGAACGTTAACGTTAAGGTGTTGACCACCTTCAATGCCAGCTTCGTGGTGGAAGTAACCATCCATTAGGCCTGCAAGGTTAGCACGTTGGCTGTCTTGTTCTTTACCTAGTGCGTTTGGCACGATAGAGAACGTGTAAGAGATACCATCTTGTGCGTCAGCAAATGGTAGTTTACCTACAGACGTTAGTGATGCTACAGCACCTTTCTCATCACGACCGTGCATTGGGTTTGCACCAGGAGCGAAAGGAGCGCCAGCACGACGACCGTCTGGAGTGTTACCAGTTTTCTTACCGTATACAACGTTAGACGTGATAGTAAGAACTGACTGTGTAGGGATAGAGTTACGGTAAGTCTTAAGCTTACGGATCTTGTTCATGAACGTAGAAACTAGTTCACAAGCAATATCATCTACACGAGAGTCGTTGTTACCGTATTTAGGGTAATCGCCTTCGATTTCGAAGTCAGTTGCGATGCCATCTTCGTCACGGATTGGTTTAACAGTCGCGAACTTGATTGCAGATAGTGAGTCAGCTGCAACAGATAGACCAGCGATACCACAAGCCATAGTACGACGAACGTCACGGTCATGAAGAGCCATTAGAGACGCTTCGTAGCTGTACTTGTCGTGCATGTAGTGAATGCTGTTTAGTGCAGTCACGTATTGCTTAGCTAACCAGTCCATGAATGTATCTAGGCGACCCATTACGTCATCGTAGTTAAGAACTTCGTCAGTGATCTTGTCTGAAACAGGACCAACTTGCATCTTAAGTTTCTCGTCCACACCGCCGTTGATTGCGTAAAGCATTGTTTTCGCAAGGTTAGCACGAGCACCGAAGAACTGCATTTGCTTACCAACGATCATTGGAGATACACAACAAGCGATAGCGTAATCATCAGACTCTAGGTCAGGACGCATTAGGTCATCATTTTCGTACTGGATAGAAGAAGTATCGATAGATACCTTCGCACAGAAACGCTTGAAGCCGTCAGGTAGTTGCTCAGACCAAAGAACAGTGATGTTTGGCTCTGGAGAAGGACCCATAGTGTATAGAGAGTTTAGGAAACGGAAGTTCGAACGCGTTACTAGCGTACGACCGTCGATACCCATACCACCCATAGACTCTGTTGCCCAGATTGGGTCGCCAGAGAACAGCTCATCGTACTCAGGAGTACGTAGGAAACGAACCATACGCAGTTTCATTACGAAGTGGTCGATCATTTCTTGTGCTTGTTCTTCAGTGATCTTGCCAGCAGCGATATCACGCTCGATGTAGATGTCTAGGAAAGTCGAAGTACGACCTAGAGACATTGCAGCACCGTTTTGAGATTTAACAGCAGCTAGGTAGCCGAAGTAAGTCCACTGGATAGCTTCTTGAGCTGTTTGAGCTGGCTCAGAGATATCGAAACCGTATTTCTCAGCCATTTGCTTGATTTGACCTAGAGCACGATGTTGCTCAGAGATCTCTTCACGCAGTTGCATTGTTTCTGCTAGGTTTTCACCGTTTTCGAATTGCTCTTGAAGAGAAGCAAATTGAGCTTGCTTGTCTTTCATTAGGAAATCAATACCGTAAAGTGCAACACGACGGTAGTCACCAATGATACGACCACGGCCGTAAGCATCAGGAAGACCAGTCAGAACACCAGACTTACGACATTTTAGGATATCAGGAGTGTAGATATCGAAAACGCCAGCATTGTGTGTTTTGCGGTATTCTGAGTAGATTTTTGAAACCATTGGGTCAAGAGTTTCACCGTATGCTTTACAAGAACCTTCAACCATACGCACACCACCGTTAGGGATGATTGCACGTTTTAGTGGCTTCTCAGTTTGTAGACCAACGATAGTCTCAAGATCTTTCTCAATGTAACCTGCATCGTGAGCAGTAATGGTAGAGATAACAGAAGTATCGAAATCTACAGGTGCTTTAGTTGCGTTTTCCTGTTTGATACCTTCCATTACCGAAGACCAAAGCTTGTTAGTTGCTTCAGTACCCTCAGAAACTAGGAAAGACTCGTCGCCTTCATACGGCGTGTAGTTCTTTTGAATGAAATCACGAACGTTTACTTCGCTTTGCCACTCACCTGCAGCAAAATCTTCCCAAGCTTTAGCAAATTGCTCTGCCATGACATACCTACCTTTTTAGTAGAAAAAATACGTACATTAACACTGTTGAGCCAGCGCCCCTCGTAAGGGTAGTACACTCTTATTAATAACAATATATATGAGCATATAAGCGTCATATGGTTATATATATTGTCACTACCTTTTATATGTTGTCTTTACTCTATGAATTCAAGACTACGCTAAAAAATTTCTGTAAACCTTAAACTAAATCAATAAATGCCAAAAAAAGTTGAAAAAATTTGAGTGGCAGGGGTTGCCACCCAAACTTTTTTTTAATCCTAATACTACTTTTGTGTAGTAAGGACCATTATAGCCAAGCTTTTAGGCCATATTGACTTTCTAGCATACCAACTGCAAGCATTGCTACCAGACAGATAACTAAAACGCCAACTGGGATAACAATCTTATCTACAAATGATAGACGCTTCGCACGCTCTTTATCACCAATTAGACCGTTATTATCTAGAAGCATAGTCAGTGCCCATGCTAATACTGGGTTAACAACCGCTGAACCGAAGATACAGATACCAGCTGCTTGAGAGTCTTTTGAATCTTTAACCATCTGCATACCCGCTTCAAGTAGAGGTAGAGATACACCTACAAGTAGCGCAACACGCATCACTGGTGGCCATACTGCTACGTCCATTGGGAAGCCAAGAATCGCAACAATAATACATAGAGAGCCAAGCAAGATTGCGCCGCCAGGAATTGGACGTTTCGCGATTGCTGCTGGGATCATGTAAGTACCCCAAGAAGATGTGATGTTACCACCACCTACTGCAGTACCGACCATTTGACGAACAGAACACATCGTCATTGTGTCATCTACGTCCATCAGAACTTTTTCAGAACGTTTAGGGTAGTTCAGCTCTTGGAAGATACGGTGACCTAGGAAGTCTGGTGACCACATTGCTACTGCAAGAATAGCGAACGGTAGCGAAGCGATGAAGTGCTCAACATTTGGCAAGCCAAGCATCCAACCTTCAGAAGTCGAACCCCACCAGTAAACTGGGTTTAGGTTTGGAATGCCCATTTCAGTTTCGAACACGATATCGAAACCAGCGCCTAATGCTAATGCAATAGCAAGGCCTGTAAACGCACAAACTGGAATAGCTAACCAACGCTTGTTCACTTTTGCTAAGAAAGCGTAGATAGCAATAGTAATAGCAAGAACGATAAGACCCACGTAACCCATGCTACCCGCTTCAACAGTAGAAGATTGAAGACCAACCGCCCATGCTTGAATTGAGTTGATTTGGCTCATGGTACCGGTTAAGCCTAAGAATATGAGCAAGCCACCTGCTGTACCTTCAGAAGTTAGGTTAACAAGTTTAGATCCGCCTTTTAGGAAACTTAGGATGAGACCGAACACACCGATCAGGATGGCCAATGCAAGAGGGTGAGCACCAGCGAGAGCGATGGTACCGATAAGAGGGATCATTGGGCCGTGGTTGCCGGCAAGGTTTGCTTTAGGGTTAAAGAAACCAGAAGCAAGGATACAAAACAGTAGTGCAGGAATAAGCATTTCTACACGAGCGACTTCAATTGCGAAGTCTTTACCTAGGTTTACGTGATCCCAAGCTTGAGTTAGGCCATCAGCCCACGACATCATTACTGCAGAGTACATCGCAATGATACCAATAGTACCAGCAAGTGCAGGAACAAGATCTTCAAGTTCAAAGCGGAAGTCACGACCTGGAAGGTTTAAACCGAAGCGGCGAGGCTTCATGATTTGAAGTTCGTGATCTAGATAATCTGAGCGGCTCTCAAATTCAGAAGCAGGACGGTGTAGCTCTTTATAGCTTTTCTCTTCTACTTCAGAGTTCGCATTATTGACAACGTCTGACATAGATTCCTCATATTTTTTGTTAGTAATTCTAAAATTGAATTCTATAAGTTCGCGTAATTGCGTAATTGCGTTATTTCTTAGTTATAACTCATTAACATTATGTTGCACGGTTTTGCTGTGCTTTATGCAGCTAAGTTAAAAGAAATGTTTGGCATTTTTAATGCCTTATTCTTTGCTGAGGAGTCTAACAAGCTTACCCTTTAGGGTGATTGATCTTGATCACTTTATGAGTATATGTGAAAGAAAGCTACAAAACGCAGCGATTCATTAACTTCCCATTGATGAATCGTGTAATTAGTTTTCACAAATTGACGTTTACCTATCTTCTTCGAGCCTTTGTCGTCATGGCTCGAGTTCAATACTCAATTCTTACTGAGTTATTTCACTATTACTTGCTTCCCAACTGTTCCGAGTGAAATGCTTACAATGTAATAACCTAAAAATAATTGTGCTTTAAGGTGAGGGCAGTGTGCTGAATGTGTGCGCTATATTTTGTCGACAGTAATGTTTATAAGTTCACAAAACGTGTTTTTCTTGTGAGACATCCAGCTACGAGAATCTCATTTTGATTAACTTTATTTAAACAATGTAAGGGGTGTAATTGCAGCTTATTGATAGAACTCATTCATTAAATTGAGGCGAAAACGCTACCTTTTGCATAATAAGTCAGAGTGAATCGCTATTTATTCCAATTTATCAGGTTAATAATTTGTTGCATGTTGTTTCGTGTGGTGCTAGTTTGTATCGCATGAAAAGGTCGGAGTACCTTGCATTTTCACAAACTTGGGAGAGAAAGCGCATGAAAGATGTACCAGCGCTGGACATAAAGGATCTACACAAAACGTTTGGTCAAAATGAAGTTTTAAAGGGAATTTCACTTTCTGCGCATAAAGGCGATGTTGTATCGATTATCGGATCTTCAGGGTCGGGTAAAAGTACTTTCCTTAGATGTATCAACCTTTTAGAGACACCAACTGCAGGCGAGATTTGGGTTAATGGCGAATTAATTCAAATGAAAAACAACCGCCAAGGCGTATCTGTTCCTGCCAACGAAAAACAAGTACAGCGTATCCGTTCACGCTTAGCGATGGTTTTTCAAGGCTTCAATCTTTGGTCTCACCTGACCGTTCTCGAAAATGTTATCGAAGCACCCGTTCACGTATTAGGTGTACCTAAAGCTCAAGCGATTGAAAATGCAGAACTACTACTTAAAAAAGTAGGCTTGTATGAGCGCAAAGATTACTACCCAGGTCATTTATCCGGTGGACAACAACAACGAGCGGCAATTGCTCGAGCGTTAGCGGTTGATCCGGAAGTGATGCTGTTTGATGAGCCAACATCAGCACTTGACCCTGAGTTAGTAGGGGAAGTACTCGGTGTAATGCGAGATCTAGCAGAAGAAGGAAGAACCATGCTTGTGGTAACACATGAAATGGCTTTTGCTCGTGACGTATCAAACCATGTGATGTTCCTGCACCAAGGTCTAGTGGAAGAACAGGGCGATCCAGCTAAACTGTTTACGGAACCTGAATCTGAACGTTTACAACAATTTATCTCATCGATTTACTAATCAGAATTGAAACGCCGTTGCCAACGGTAAACAGCGACGGTGTGAACAATAAAACACAACAAGTAAGTTAATAAGCAACAACAAACACAATATTAAAACTAGCAAAACATAAAAACCTAAATCACAGGAGTAGGGATATGAAAAAGTGGTTATTAGTCGCGGCACTTGCTGCAACTGCTGCAACGGGCGTAGCTCAAGCAAAAGAATGGAAAACAGTACGCTTTGGTATTGAAGGTGCTTACCCTCCATTTAGCTGGACAGAAGCTGACGGGTCACTGAAAGGCTTCGATGTCGATATGGCTAACGCACTTTGTACTGAAATGCAGGTGCAGTGTAAGATCGTTGCACAAGACTGGGATGGTATCATTCCTTCTCTACTTGCTCGTAAATATGATGCGATCATCGCGGCAATGTCTATCACGGAAGAGCGTAAGAAAAAAATCGACTTCACTGGTAAATACGCACTTATCCCAAACAAGTTCATCGCTAAGAAAGGTGCAGGCCTTAACTTTGATGATCTAAGCGGTCAAAAGATTGCAGTTCAACGTGCAACAACTCACGATAAATACCTAACAGACAACTACGGCGATACAGTAGAGATCGTTCGTTACGGTTCATTCGACGAAGCTTACCTTGATCTAGCAAACGGTCGTGTTGCTGCTGTACTAGGTGATGCATCTGCTCTAGAAGAAGGCGTGCTGAACAAAGCTGGTGGTGAAGACTACGAGTTTGTTGGCCCCTCTCTAACGGATCCTAAGTGGTTCGGTGAAGGTATGGGTATTGCTGTTCGTAAGCAAGACAAAGATCTGACTAAGCAATTAGATGCGGCAATCCTTTCACTACGTGAAAAAGGCATCTACCAAGATATCGCGGCTAAATACTTCAACTACGACGTATACGGTCAGTAATCTTTAGCGTCAATTCTTAAGGGAGAGGTTCTCCTCTCCCTGTCTTACCAACTTTTTCGCAGTTCTGTTGGAATCCATTATGTTTGATTTACAAGGATATGAAGCGTCGATCCTGAAAGGGGCGGTGCTCACAATCGAAGTTGCCTTGCTGTCGCTAATTTTAGCTATGGTTCTTGGTATGCTAGGTGCCTTAGCAAAACTCGCGCCTTATCGCTGGGCTCGTGCTATTGCAACCCTCTACACAACCGTCATTCGAGGCATTCCAGATCTCGTACTGATGATGCTGATTTTCTTTGGTGGACAAATCCTTTTAAACAACAGTTTGTATTCCATCAACGAGTGGCTCAACGAGTGGTTTGCATCCAGTGATCCTAACCACGAATGGACCGCTTACTTACCTGATTATATTGATGTCAGCCCATTTGTTGCTGGTGTCTTAACCATAGGCTTTATTTTCGGTGCCTATATGGCAGAAACGTTCCGTGGTGCCATCATGGCTGTCGACAGCGGTGAAATGGAAGCGGCAAAAGCTTATGGTATGAGCCCTGTAAAGGCGTTTCACCGCATACTGCTACCGCAGATGATTCGTCACGCATTACCGGGTTTTGGGAATAACTGGCTGGTATTACTTAAAACCACTGCGCTGGTTTCGATTATTGGCCTAGAAGACATGGTACGTGTTAGTGCACTGGCGGCGGGTTCAACCAAAATGCCATTCACTTTCTACATGACTGTGGCGATTATCTTCTTATTCTTCACCAGTGTTTCAACGGGCTTACTTAAGCTGGTTGAACGTAAATTCAGTATCCACGCGAGGTAGTTATGGACTTTTCATTGATAATTGAAAGCCTGCCGATTTACCTTGGTGGTTTATGGACAACGGCTTGGATGGTTTGCGTTGCTTTGATCATTGGCTTATTCGTCGCCATACCACTAGCTATCGCTCGTAACAGTCCAAATATGCTGATTAATGCTCCGGCTTGGTCATTCATCTATTTCTTCCGTGGTACGCCATTACTGGTTCAGCTGTACCTGATTTACTACGGTATGGACCAATTCTTCCCAGTGAAAGACACATTATGGGAAAACGCATGGTTCTGTGCTTTGGTGGCATTCATTCTTAACACGTCAGCTTATACCGCAGAGATCATTCGTGGTGCGATTAACGGCTTACCTAAAGGTGAAGTCGAAGCAGCAAAAGCTTACGGCATGAGTACACCGAAGACTTACCGTCGTATCATTTTACCAAGTGCTCTGCGTCGCGCATTGCCGGCTTACAGTAACGAAGTCATCTTCATGCTTCACGGCTCTGCGGTAGCGGGTATCGTAACCATTATGGACTTAACCGGTGCAGCACGTTTGGTTAACTCACGTTACTACGCTCCATTCGAGTCTTTCCTAACGGCAGGTCTGTTCTACATGGCACTAACGTTCATCATCATCGCGATTTTCAAATTCGCAGAGAAGCGTTTCCTTGCTTATCTAAGACCCCTTAGCTAATTGCACGGTATTCACACAGTTAACAAAACGGCGCTCATTGAGCGCCGTTCTTATTTAGGGTTTGTATAGGAATTAGTTGAGTAGCTCTTTGAAGCAAAAAGGACTTATTACACAAGCAATAAGTCCTTTAACTTTGTTTCTAATTTACTAGTTCAAAAAGCAATTAAACTTCATTAACGCCAATGAAATCACCATCAAAGGATGCATCAGTGTAGATGATGACTTCTTTGCCTCCTTTGGTGAAGCTATAAGCGGTAATCGTTTCAGTTCCATCGAGTCCAAGTTTATCTTGCATATCTTGGTCTAGCGTCACTGATGTTGCGGTTTGGTATTGGAATCCTTGAAGATGACTTGCGTCGATATCTTCAATTCCTAAAGCAAAGAATTCAGCAACTTGGTCGTCGTTCTTTGCTCTATTACCATCAAGGTCATGGTTTTGATTGAAGGTTTTACCTAGAGAAATAGTCAGTTTGTCATTAGCTGAGTCTCCCCCTATGACTGCTTCAAACCCATTGATGTTTGACCCCTTCGACATGTCGATATCGACACCACCAGGGTCATTGGCGACCAGTACATCGAACCCTTTACCACCATGAATTAGAGTATCCTCTGCATCAAAGGCTACTGTATCGTTGCCTTTACCAGCACGGATTTCGTCTGCACCACCACCACCAATGATGATGTCATCGCCTTTACCGCCTTTGATATGGTCGATTCCGTCTCCGCCATCAAGCCAATCATCGCCTTTACCACCAAACAATTGCTCTGGTTGGTCGTCGATTTCAACGGTGGTTACCACATCATCGAAGTCACCATCACCGCCAGGGTTGTCATTCCAGAACTGATTTCCGAGTTCTGTACCCGGATTGAAGTTGTTAATGCCGCTAACATCTAAGGTAAGGTTGCCGTTACTACCGACTAAATCTTGTACGCCCAGCAAGAAGGGGTGGTCACTATTGTTAGAGCTGGTCGCTTGTTGAGTGTTTAAGTCAATTGCGATACTTTCGCCTGAGACGAAACCGTCATTCCCGCCATCTGGGATAATGAAGAACCCGAGCGTATCAACGCAATCATCACAGTGCCCCAAATCGAGACTAAAGCTGTTGCCAGCTTCAGAGTTTGGAAGGTGATCTTTCACATTCCCCCAAATGACTTCAGCGTTTACATTGCCTTCACTGTCTTTTGTGAAGTAACCAAACGAATTTTCGAAGCCCGCTTCGGTGCCTTCCATAGTGACGTCAATAGTCCCTCTGAAGCTACTTACATCGTAGTAACCCGTCTCAGGATCGAGTTCAGGTATGCCACCTTTGGCGTTGTCACCACCAAGAATGACATCGTCCCCACGACCACCGCGCAATATATCGGTTCCGTCACCCGTTAGGCCATCGGTGGTAACAGAAGTGACGTAGTAGTCACTTGAATCGGCATTAGCGTTTCCGTTTTTGTCAAATGCAGGACCAACGGCAGTAAACTGAAGTTCATCAAAGGCTTTAAAGCCAGTGTCATCAGGACCGATGTTTAGATAACCGTTGTTGTTATTGCCATCCGCTAAATCGCTCGCAATGAAATCGCCCTCAGCGACCAGAATACCTTCCCGATATGCTGCCCAATGGCCTGCCTCATCTACGCCATTGTCGCCTTCATTTAAGTAGAGGTTGGAAATGCCGACTTTAGCAATCATTGTATGTTCGTCTAAGCTGACGGAAAACATCTCTGATGCACCTTCACCGGTAACGCCGTCGTAGCTGAAGCCAATTTGAGCAAGCACGCCAGCCTCTGCTGCGCCATCTACCCCATAACCTGTACCGCCAGAGCTTGCATTACCTGTATCAACGGTGCCGACAGAACCATCAGCGTTGTAGGCGGTTGAATTTGCTGATAGGTCGACGGATGTCGTTGGATCTGCTAATTCAAACTCGCCGGTTCCTTCGTTAAACGACAGCGCTTCAAAGTTATCGCCGATAATTACGTCATTCCCTTTACCGCCTCGAATCAAATCGTTCCCAGCAGCGCCTTCATTTGCAGCGTCTGGTCCGTTATCACCAATGAGCACATCGTTATGCAGTACTTGCTTCAATGACACATTGTCAATCAGAGCCCCAAAGGTATCTTCTGCACCGTCGGCAATAAAATTGAGTGAGTAATTTCCTGAAGAGAGATCGACATCTTCGCTAAACAGATCCCAATCATCATCTACGCCGTCAATGTCTTGGAAAGACTTTTCGAATACAACGTCGGTGCCTGCCATTATTTGAACTGTGAAAGGAGCAGTGGTGCTATCGCCTCCTTTATTACGAAAAGCGTAGGAAAAATCGAGTTGATATATACCGTCGTCATCGACCGTAAATGTTTGGGAGACGGTTGAATTTGAATTCGCGCCATGCGAGTCTAATTCTAGGAAGTGACCACTGGCGATATCAGTCCCGTAACCATCAGCTGGGACACCGCCATGCAGTTGTTCTTGAATCTCGATACTGCCAAACTCGGCGTTCCATGCACCGGCGCTTGGCGCTGTTCCCCACGTATTGCCAAGGTCAAAAGCTTCAAAGTCACCATCGCTGATTAGGTTTTCGCCAAATTCTGCACCAGCGCCTCTGTCACCATAAATAATGTCATTGTTCGCACCGCCTTCAACGTAATCATCACCGGCACCTGCAACCACAATGTCGTCAACACACTCTTCTCCTAGCGCTTCTAAATCTTTATCGCGTGCCGCGCTTAAATCGCGGTTAACGCCGGCTTCATCACCAGCATTGAGCGAATGATTCCAAGCTTCAACCACATCGTTTCCGGCTCCAGCTTTAATTGTGTCCGATCCACGTCCAGCAGCGATAAAGTCATCGCCGCTGCCGGCATGCACAATGTCGTCGCCTTTACCGGCTCGTACTTCGAGGTTATCGCCGCTGAGGTTAGAAAGGTCATTGTTGACATCTCTAGATTCTGGGGTGGGGAGGTTAGGACCATCTACTAGTATATTGGTATCATTGCTACCATTACTTTTCAGTCCTGCTGCTGTATTGGTTACTTCTGCCATCGTTTTTTCCTCACATATCATTCGATACATAGAGGCAGCCCAGCCATCTCGCTTCATCCTTGAGATCTGCGGCTTTCCGTCCTCACCTCACGATGAGTTTGGCTTTTTCTTCTCGCGCTTGGTTAAATTTCTCTCATTGCCTTATAGGCGCTCACAGAGAGTGGATTGAGTAGATACTCGAGCGGTGTTTGTTGCTCAAGTAAAATCATCACTTCTGCGGGCATGCCCGGATACAATGAGATGTTTTCTAATGCTTCTAGCTCAGACTTATCTAACGATACTCTCGCTAAGTAAGCAGAAGATCCTGTGGCTTGATCACTAATGCGGTCAGCCGAAATATGGACTAACTTTCCACGAATCGGTGGTGTTTTACGGAAACTGTATGCGGTCAGTCTTACTTGGGTATCCAACCCAATTCGTAAGGCTTCAATGTCTTCTGGCTTGACTAACGCTTCTACAATCAACTCGTCATTTTGCGGAACCAATTCCATTAAGGTTTCACCGGGTGGAACAATGGCATTTTCGGAGACCACATTAAGTCCAACCACCACACCACTTTGAGGTGCTCTTATTTCAACCCGGGTAAGAATATCTTGAGCATTGACCATAGCTTCTCTGGTTTCATTCAGCTTTCGTTCTAAATCTTGTATCTCTTCGCCGAGCGTTTTGGCGTAAGTATAATCCGCGTTGATCAGCTCTAATTTCGCTTCGGCGATGGTGCGCTTGGCGTGTCCGATTCTAGCTTTGAGGTCAGCAACGTTACCTTGTAATTGAGAGCGTTCTCGCTGTAAATCCAATAAGCGAGATTTGGATGTGTTACCGGAAACAAGCAAATCTTGGTGCATTTGTACCTGTTCTTCTAAATACTTCAGGCTTCGATTTCCGGCTAAGAATCGTTGTTGGAAGCCTTGCAGATCAAGTTTTGATTGCTCGACTTTTTGCTGTAACACATCGGATTCACCGGATTTTAACGATTGTCTTTTGCTGAAAAGTTTACTCTGCGTATCAAGTAAGCTTGATACGTTTGGGTCACTCATAAGGGAGAGTAATCTCATATCAAATTGAATTTCTTGATGACTCGCTAACTCTGATTGTAAGCGGTTCAGCCGCGCTAAATCACTTTGCCACTGAGCTCTTAGCCTTAGAAGCGATGCTTGAGCTTGTGTGTGACTTAACGTGATGAGCAGTTCGTCTTTTTGAACATGGTCGCCGTCAGAAACATGGACGATTTCTACAATCCCGCCTTCTAAGTGCTGAATGGGTTTTCGCTTTGATTCTACGATAATCACGCCTGGCGCAATGGCAGCAGAAGAAAGCGGGGCTAGGTATGCCCAAGCAGCAAAGCCACCAAGAGTAGTCACAAGAACTAACCAGATGAACACCTGTATTTTGAATGTAGAAAAGATCAGTTTTCTACCATCGTCGAAGTGAATACCTTTATCGTCATGATGAATACTAGCCATTCGACACCTCCGAGGAAGCGACATTGAAGAGCGACCGAACCACTTTACTCGCTTCGCCTGCTTGTGTTATCTGGCCGTTTTTCAATTCAACAACCCAATCGACATGTCTGAGTAAGCTTGGGTTATGCGTTACCATCACGACAGAAATGGATTTCTCTTTCGCCAATTGTAATAGCGAAACAAGAAACTCTTCGCCTTCTTTGTCGAGATGGGAATCAGGCTCATCAAGCACGAGTAGCTTAGGTGAGAAAACCAATGCTCTTGCGATGGCAAGTTTCTGGGCTTGTCCACCAGATAACTGATGACCAAAAGAACCTATAATCGTTTCATATCCATTCGGTAAGGCGACAACAGCGTCATGCACACCGGCTTGAATAGCGGATCTGACGATTTGGCTATCCGTAACGTTGGAATCAAATCGGGCGATATTTTGTTTGACAGTGCCATGCAAAAAGTCGATGTGCTGAGGAACATAACCGACGGTGTGTTTGAACTGATTCTGATTCCACAACTCGACATTGAGTCCATCGATAGAAATGCCACCTTTTGAGGGTGATATGCCGTTAGTGATCATTTTGCAGATGGAAGACTTGCCTGACCCGCTAGGGCCTATCAATGCAACTCGGTTTCCAGATTCCAGTCTTAGCTTCAAACCATTAAGAGTCGGCTTGTTAAGGTTTTCAGAGGCGAACCATGTGACGTTGTCGATGACCAGATCACCTTTAATGGTTTCTAACTCGGTTCGCTCGGTATGTTTAGTATGAGAAGCAAATTCCTTAGCTAAGCGTTTGTTTGCATCCAAACCAGTTTTCCATGCTTGAATACCACTAGAGAGCATCTCAATTGGCTGAAGTGCTCTCGCCATTAGGATCGATCCCGCAATCATTCCACCAGCAGACATGGCATTTTGAATGACTAGACTTGCTCCGACAGCCATGATGATGAGTTGAAGGACCATACGTATGTAACGAGAAAATGCACTCAGTGAGCAGGTGGATTGATCTAAATGGCTTCGAGACCAGCTCTTTTCCGCCAATATTTCTTGGTAGGTCTGACTTAGACCTTGTTGTTGATGTTGGCTAAAAATCGTGGCGTGTTTTTGAAAGCACTCGTCGTTTTTTCTTTGTGTTGCGAGCTGGCTTAAATAAGTGGTCTTAAAGTGCTTAGATTTAACCCAATGAGAAAGTAATGTTGTCATGAGAATAAAAACAACGGCACCCACACCGACTAACCCTATATATGGATGAATCGCAAACATAATGATAAGAAACAGGGGAGTGAACGGCAGATCAAACATGACAAAGTAGGCTGGAGAAGAGAGTAGGCTCTTTACCTCGCTGATATCATTGAACAGATGCTTTTCTTTTGATTTCGATGAGAAGGAGGTTTGCTCAAAGAGCTGCTGAGACGCGATAAATTCAAATTTGATCGCTTTCTTTTGTGCATACTTGGCTCTAGACGCGTCAAGGAACGCTTGGGCTGTAAGTAGGAACACAGCAATGAAAGCCAAGAATAGAAGCGTATCTAAACTTTGGCTTGAGAGGACTCGATCAAACACTTGAAGGCTGAATAAGGGAACGACTAACATCAATACGCTGATCGCTCCGCTGACCACCATCATCGGAAGTAAACTACGCAGATTAATTGGATTTATACCGGCCCAAGGCTTTGCGTCCATACAAAACTCTCTCCATTGGTTGTCCAAATAGTATAGATGGGCAGAGGCGAGAATGTGAACTATCTCAAGCTTTTTGAGTGGATTTGAGCTAAGTAAAAAAAATGCACAAGCTAAACAAAAGCTTGTGCATTTTTGATTTGAAATTTAATTTGGATTTTATTTAAACGTTGACCAAATCGGAGCGTGATCTGACGGTTTTTCAATGCCGCGTAGCTCGTAATCGATGCCAGCTTCAGTACACTTATCAGCAAGCTTTTGAGTCGCTAGGACTACATCAATACGCAGGCCGCGGTTGTCTACGAAGCCTTTTGAGCGGTAATCAAACCACGAGTATTGATCATTCACTTCAGGGTGCAGCAAGCGGAAGCTGTCTACAAAGCCCCAATCCATCAATGTTTTCAACCATTCGCGCTCTTCTGGTTGGAAAGAACATTTACCAGTTTTTAACCAACGTTTCGCATTAGGTTCACCAATGCCGATGTCTGCGTCGATAGGGCTGATATTAATGTCGCCCATCACTATCACTTGCTCATCTTTGTTGTGATAATCGTTTAAGTAAGTCATTAAGTCTTTATAGAACTGGCGTTTGTACGGGTATTTTGTTTCATGCTTGATGTTATCCCCTTGAGGGAAGTAGCCATTTAGCACGGTAACCTTTTCACCATTTTCATCTTCAAACGTCGCCATGATCATGCGTTTTTGATGGTCTTCATTATCTGTTGGGAAACCCTTCTGCACAGAGATAGGCTCTTGCTTACACAACATTGCCACACCGTAGTGGGCTTTTTGACCGTGGAAGTAAACCTTATAGCCCATTGCTTCAACATCAGCAATTGGGAAGGCTTCATCGTGCACTTTTATCTCTTGCAGACCAATCACGTCGGGTTGGTGTTTGTCGATAATAGCTTGCAGTTGGTGAAGGCGGGCTCTAAGACCGTTGATGTTGAAGCTAATTACTTTCATTTGTTTTTATACCTCTCGTAAACCTTTGTCACTACTTGTTTTTAAAGGTTTTTGATTTGGTGGATTTCATGGTTCATCGTATTTAACCATGCTTAATAATTTCTGTCGCCACTTTGTAGAGACAAAATGGCGACATTAAATGATGTGAATACTTACAGTTACGTAGAATCTATTGAGTCTTAAGTAAATCCAAAAAGAACGCGTATTCAAGTGCGTCTTCTTTTAATCGTTTAAATCGGCCAGAAGCGCCACCGTGACCGGCTTCCATATCGGTTTTGAACAGCAATACGTTGTTGTCTGTTTTCATTTCACGCAGCTTCGCAACCCATTTCATTGGCTCAAAGTACTGCACCTGTGAGTCATGCAGGCCTGTCGTTACCAACATGTTCGGGTAGTTTTGTACCTTAATGTTGTCGTACGGTGAGTACCCCAGCATGTAATCGTAGTAGGCTTTATCGTTCGGGTTACCCCATTCGTCATACTCATTGGTGGTTAGAGGGATCGATTCATCGAGCATGGTTGTCACAATGTCTACAAACGGAACATGTGCACCAATACCACGGTACAGTTCTGGTGCTTGGTTGATGATTGCTCCCATCAATAGACCGCCAGCAGACCCCCCAACGGCGAACACTTTATCTTTCGCGCCGTAGCCTTCTTCAACAAGCTCTTTGGTTACATCAATAAAGTCGTTGAACGTGTTTTGTTTGGTCAGTTTTTTGCCATCTTCATACCAAGGGCGACCAAGCATTTCTGAACCGCGGACATGTGCGATGGCATAAACAAAACCTCTATCCAGTAGGCTTAGGCGAGTTGAGCTGAAGGTAGGTTCAATCGTAGAGCCGTAAGACCCATAGCCGTATTGGTAGATTGGGTTAGTGCCGTCTTTCTTAAATAAGTCTTTACGATAAACCAAAGAGACAGGAACTTGCTTACCATCGCGAGCCGTAACCATGATTCGCTCTGATTGGTAGTTATCCGCTTCGAAATCACCTAATACGGGTGTTTGCTTCATGAGCTCGAATTCACCTGTACTTAGGTCGAAATCATAGTAAGTACCTGGCGTGGTTAAGCTGCTGTAATAGATACGAACTTTTGCGTTATCTAATTCATAGTTACTCGTTAGGTAAGCGGCAAATGCGGTGTCGTTAAATTCAAGTGGAAACTCGTGGCCTGTTGAGAGTTGGCGAACTTTCACTGTAGACAAGCCATCCGCGCGTTGCTCGTAGACAAGATGGTCATCAAACAACTCGAAATCTACAAGCTGAGTATTATCGTCCGCTGGGATGACATCGACCCATTTTGAGCGATCATGCATCTCTTCGGTTGTGACTTTCATTAAACGGAAGTTGACCGCTTGGTAGTTGGTGTAGATGTAATACAAATCACCTAGCTTAGCGATGCTGTACTCTATGCCGCTCTCTTTTGGGTAGAAAGCCTCAGCTGTAGCCTTTGGGTTGTTGGCATCGATGACTGAGACACCGCTGGTTTCTGTGCTCGAATGCCAAATGTAGACCTGTTCTCCATCTTTGCTTTTACTCAAAGAGGTGTAGTAAGCGCTATCGGCTTCTTCGTAGATTAACTGATCGCTTGCCTGAGCTGTGCCTAACACGTGGCGGTAAACTTGATAACCCAGCAATGTTTGTGGATCTTTTTTGATGTAGTAGAAGGCTTGGTTGTCGTTTTGCCACGCGATAGCACTTGAAGCGCCTTCAATTTCATCTTTTAGGTATTCACCTGTTGTGAGGTCTTTGATCTTGATGGTGTAAATGCGGCGGCTTAGCGTATCTTCGCCATAGGCCAACAAGTTTTCGTCTGGGCTGATCGTTAAGCCACCAATACTGAAGAATTCATGCTCTTTTGCTAGCTCGTTTACATCTAAGATGACTTGCTTGTCTGTGCCTAAAAAGTTTTTTTCACGCAGGTGAACTGGGTATTCGTTGTCGCCTGTGACCTTATTCGAGTAGTAGTAACTGCCTTTGCGAACCGGTACCGAATTGTCGTCTTTCGCGATTCGGCCTTTAATCTCTTCAAATAATTGTTTTTGTGCTGCTTCTGTATGTTTCAACACCGTATCTGCGTACTGATTCTCTTGCTCAAGTTGTTGCAATATCTCTGGATCTTGGCGTGCATCATCGCGCATCCAATAGTAATCATCGATTCGGGTTTCACCATGAATCGTCATTGCGTGAGGGACTTTCTTAGCAACGGGTGCTTGGGTTTGTTGAGCGACGAGTTGTGATTGAGAGTAGTGGTTCATGGTTGAGATTCCTTGATTGCTGCATCCGGCGAAAAGCGCTATTGATACGGCTAATGTGGTTAAAGCGATACGCATCTATATATCCTTAGTGTGCACCTTACTCTTTTTGATGCCAGCATCCTTTGTTGGTTGGGTATCTTCCAGTGATATTATTTATAATTGGATTCTGGATATGCACCTTCATCGTAAGTGTCTGTTATTGTTTTCAAAAAATCAAAGTAATGTTAAATGAAATTACTGATACGTGAGAGTGGAAGGAATAAATGTGCAACAAAAAGGGACACACTTTTCAGTATGTCCCTTTCCTTTGTTTAGCAAGATTCGAGTTTTACGTTAAATAGCCAATGGCATTTCGTTTGAGTGGTCAGGTTTACGATTAACCCAACGTAAACCAAGCATAGCGATGAATGACATAGCAATCATCAGGCAACCGAGTGGCAGTTGGTCTTGAGCTGGGAAGAACGATGCCAATAGTGTTGCGATGCCAGCACCTAGATTTTGCATACCACCTAAAATCGCACCTCCAGTACCAGCGTGGTACGGGAATGGCGAAAGTGCCCCTGTTGTTGCTGCTGGGAATAATATGCCAGCGCCCAAGAAGTAAATTGTGGCACCGCCAATCAAAGTTAATGCTGTTGTTTGACCAAACAGACCCGGTATCAATACCACTGTTGAGCCTACCAATATCGCAACCAGACCAACATTCAATGCACGGCGCTCAGAGCGACGTTGTGCGATGTAACTAGATAAGCCTGCACCGACTAAGTAACCTGGAATAGGCAAGACAAACAGCAAGCTTACTGTGGTTGCCGGTAAGCCAAGTACGCCACCAAGCAACACACCTGCCGCTGCTTCAAATACGGCTACACCAGCAAAGGTTGCGACTAATACCAATAAGAAACCTTGGAAACGTTTATCAGACAGAACGAACTTGTAGCTGTTGGCAACCGATTCATGCTTGCGTCGTTCTTTCGGCAGTGTTTCCATCATGCTCGTCATCATAGTGATCACAACAGCAATACCAAACAGCGCAAGGAATAAGTAGCTAGAACGCCAGCCGAAAACTTCTGTTAGGTAACCACCCAGTACAGGAGCCATCAATGGTGAGAAAATCACACACATGCTAATCAAGCTGTTTGCACGGTGCAGCTCTGCGCCTTCAAAACAGTCGCGAGTCAATGTACGAGACATCGCACCACCACAACCGATGCCCAAACCTTGGATAAAGCTGCCCGCTAAGAACCATTCATATTCGTGAGCGAACAATGCCACCAAAGTACCGATGATGTAGATGATCAAACCAATCACGATGATCGGTTTACGACCTAGGCGATCTGAAAGTGGGCCGTAAACAAATTGCGACAGACCATAAGGGATCAAGTAACACGCCATCACTGCCTGCAGTGAAGATGCCGAAACTAAGAACTCACCTGCCATATGACCGATAGAAGGCACGTACATCGTTTGAGTCATTTGACCTACGGCAGTCAGAATAGCGATTAAAAAGGTAAGTTTCGCTAATGGAAACGAGGCGGACATTTGCGTATCTCTCCAAAAATTAAGACGTAAAAAGCCTTAGCGCTCCATTAAAGGAGAGCCAAATGAATAAAGTGTTCAGGGAATCTAGGCGCGAGATATTAGAGCTTGATTGCGGGCTTAGCAATCAAAAAGTGTGAAGTTGAGTAAGATAAAAATCTATGACTTGGATTATAAAAACTAATCCGAAATTGCTGCATTTTAAAGAGGGAGAGGGTGGAGTGGGCTTCCTTTAAATATCGATGTTCTGGCTATGTCCAAAGCGCTAAAACCTAAGCAACACAGCCAATGATTATATGAGTACATCATTTTAAATCACAGAAAAAAGGAAGAAAACACGCTCTATTAACATTTGTATAAACTTTCGTTTTATATGTAAGCAATTTGTGCTGTAATTATCCGCTAAGCTATTCGTCTAACTTGTTTACATTTTGTACAGCAATTCGTTGTCGATGTGATAGTTATGGTTATGGAAGTCTTTTGGCTTAAATAAGGATATTAAATGCGCTCTCTATCGGTACAGTGGAAAATAACCCTCTTAGCAGGTTGTTGTTTAATCATTACGTCACTGTCTCTTATTGGTTTCTCGATCTACAACGCGACGAGCAATCAACAAGTCATCAAATCTCAAAGTTCAGAATCAGTTATCAATAAAACTCAGCAGTTGCTGGCGTCTGTTTCTCAGCTTAATGCTCAAGAAACTCAACGTTATGTAGACGAAGCTATTTACCGCGCAGAAATGCTTGCGGCCAGTGCTCAGTTTCTAAAAAACAATGCAGACGAAAACTTTACACCAAGTGAAGAGCTTCGTACCGCCTTGGATGAAATGGTTCGTCGCTCGGTTTTAAACTTCGACTCTATTCAAGGAGCGTATCTAGTTTTCAAGCCTGACTTGCTCGATAGTGAAGATGCGAATTATGTCGATGCTGATTATGTTGGTTCTAACGAAAAAGGTCGTTTTGCTCCTTACTGGAAGGTGGCAGATAACGGTGAAAATGTTCTAGCGAACGTTCTTTCAGAATCTATCTTGAATGATGACAGCAATAGCGAACGTTTTTACTGTCCTTTGTCTTCAGGGCAAACGTGTATTAGTACGCCGAGAGTCGTGAACAGCGGTGGTGTAGCACTACTTACGTCCTCTATTTCAGTCCCTATTTTGGTTGACGACGTTGCTATTGGTTTTCTTGGTATTGATCTAAGACTTGATGGTTTAACGAGTGTGATTACTCAATCTGACCAGAGCTTGTTTAACGGTGCGGGTAAAGCTTACGTGGTTAGTCTAGATGGTTCGGTCATCGCTTCTGATGATTCAAGCATTGCAGTCGGTTCAACTTTCCAAAGTGGCAATACAAACAGTGATTTAATGACCGACTTTATCTTTGGTGGTGAAGTGACAACGCAATGGAGCGAGAACGGTGAGTGGTTACTTGCCTTTGCACCTGTTGTTGCAGCTAACCAAACTTGGGGTGTGTTGTTCGAGATTCCAAGAGAGAGCGTCGTCGCTGATGCCAACAAATTGGATTCCATCATTAGTACTAAGCTAAGTGAAGGCATCAAGACGGAAGTAATTGCAGGTACCGTATTCATTTTGTTCGGCTTAGCCATCATCGCATTTGCTTCCCTTTCAATTGTGAAGCCTATTCGACAAGTGGTTGAGCGACTTAATGATATTGCTTCTGGTGAAGGTGATTTGACACAGCGTTTGGAAGTGAAATCTCAAGACGAAATTGGTCAGCTATCTAAAGGGTTCAACTTATTCTTAGACAAGTTACAACACACGATCAAAGAAGTTATTCACACCACTGAACAAGTGGCGAGTACGACAAGCCAGGCTAAAGCATCGGCATCAAGCACCAGAGAAAGCAGTGAATCTCAATTTAAAGAAGTCGATCTTGTGGCGACAGCGGCCGAAGAGATGACTCAAACTGCGGGCTTAGTGGTACAAAATGCAGAAGTGGCCGTTGATGCAGCGTGCGAAGCGAATCGTTCTGCTCAACAAGGGCAACAAGTCATCGAACTTTCAGCCGGTGAAATGAGAAAGCTGGTGGAGCGTATGTCGAGTGCTGTTCCTATTGTTGAAGAATTGGCAAAAAATAACGGAAACATCACAGAGATCTTAAGTGTGATTGAAGGGATCTCTGAGCAAACTAACTTACTGGCATTGAATGCGGCGATTGAAGCGGCTCGTGCTGGCGAACAAGGTCGTGGCTTTGCGGTTGTTGCGGATGAGGTAAGAAACCTCGCAAGTCGCACCCAGTCATCGGTTGGTGAGATCAGAGCGGTGATCGACAAGGTTCATGCTGGAACTCAAGATGTCGTTGAAGCAATACAAGAAGGCAATATCCTAGCTAACGATACAGCATTACACGTTCAGAAAGCAGTTGAAGATCTGGGGTCGATCTTTACTTCTATTGAGGCGATCAGTGATATGAACAGTCAGATCGTTCGAGCAGCCGAAGAGCAACAATCGGTTTCCGGTGAAGTAAATCAAAGCGTGGTTAATATTCGCGATTTGAGTGCGAAGATCTTGGAGCAAGCCGCGGCTTCTGAGCAAGTCGGCAATGAAATTGACCAACTGTCTCAACAACAACAGAAGTTGGTCAATCAGTTCAAGGTATAAGCATTAAGCCTTAACCAGTTCTTGAATAGAAAAAGGGACAAATGAAGATTTCATTTGTCCCTTTTTTAATTGTTTATTTAGAGGCTAGGCAATAACCAGCGGTTGACGCTGCTTACTCTTCGATAAACCAGTAGCCTTTGTTGACCAATTCAGTCACGACAGTTATGCCCGAAGGAGATAGGGCAGTAGCCGAGGTAATCATGGTCTCATCGCAAAGTATGTTGAGTAACGAAGAATCCGCTTCATCAACCTTAACCACTTCGCCATTGATGTAAGCAGTGTTGCTTTCATTTTCGTGGTAGAGCGCCTTTAAGCCTGATACTCGGTGAATCTCACCTTCAGACTCTAAGTGTTGAGCGATCTCTTCTTGAGTCCATAGTGGCTCTGGAGCAACGATATCAAGCTGGTGGCGTGATTGGCTTAGCAGACAACCCATGAATTCACTGATGGTTTCAGGTTGCTCTAGTGCAGATTTCAACATGTCTGTGAGATTGCTTAAATCCGATGAACGAATTTTTCCGTAGCCATCTTGCGTTTTGAATTCTGGATCGTGAAGATGAACGTCACCCATATCATGTGCAAGTACAAAATCGGCAAAGTTGCTGATCAGTTCTTGTTCTTTAGGCGAGCGGTAGCCAATAGAGTAGCTCATTGACGGCTCTAACGTGTTCCCTTCATGTGGGAAACCTGGTGGGATATAAAGGATATCGCCCGGCTCTAAAGTTTCATCGATGATTGGGTCAAAACCTTCAATTTGACGAAGTGCAGAAGCTTGGACAGTCTCTTTATATTGGCCAACATCTTTAGCGCCAACCTTCCATTGACGTTTGCCTTGACCTTGAATGATGAAGACATCGTATTGATCAATATGTGGGCCTACGCCGCCTTCAGGTGCTGAGTAGCAGATCATGAGATCGTCGAATAACCAGTTTGGTAACGCTTGGAACGCCTCAGTCAGTTGATTTGCGCCTTGGTGCCAGTGGTTCGCTGCTTGAACGATCAGCTGCCAATGAGTTTCGGTTAACTCGCCAAATTTTTCTTCAGAGAATGGACCGTGTTCTGCAGTCCACTGATTGTCGAGGTTAGAGACAAAGCGAGAATCCACTTCTTCTTCCATCGATAAACCAGCAAGTTCTTCCGGCGAAATTGGGTCGACGAAGTTTTGGAAGCCACCCTTTAAGATGGTTGGTTTTTTATGCCAGTAGTTTTCAAGAAACTCGGGCATAGAAAAGCTAAGTTGGTACATGTGAATCCTGTATATTTTTATGCTAGATGCTAGATGCTAGATGCTAGTTTGGCTTGTAAATCTTGCTGGACAATTTTGATTGCTTCTAACGCGACTTTTGGATCGATTTCGTTGCTTTCGAGCAGATAGATCAGGTCGACAGCTAATTTAACTTCTTCTGGTGCGTTATCCAGTGGTGATGGTGTGTTATCAGTGTTCATTTCGCTTAGGGTTCTCTAAGTTAATCAGTCTCTCAATATTTTTCATTGAGTCTTCACAGCGTTCTAATCGCTCTTTTGCTAACTGCCAAGCCTCTTCCGCTTTTTTCTTACTGTGGCGAGGCGCAGAATCAAACGCTAACTTTCTTACTCGGACTAAATCGATCAATCGCTTTTGCCAGTCTTGGTGCTGAGCGAGTTCGTTGTATAGGTCGTTAAGGGTTTTCCCTGACTTACTTTTTCGGTCCAAGCGTAAATCGTGGTTGGCTAACTCTCTTTGGATTGCTGCAATCTGATTTGTCAGCTTTTCTGTCAGGTAGTTGGCTCTGGATGCGGTCAGTTGATTTGTGGTTTGTTCACGTACAATGGTGCGGTACGTTGCCTGAGTTTCAAGTGCATAGGGAAGCAAAACAGAGGCGCCACATTTAAATAAGGCTCGGTCAAACAAGGCTTGATGATAAGCTCCTCGAGATTTATCAACCTGCGAGCAATGGCCAATCAAGGTATCAATGACACTTTTTAGCTTTGAAAATTGATTCATCTCACTCCCCGTTGGCTATTGCCTATAAGTTCACAAACCAAGCTTCATATGCCAGTTTAATTGCAAGTACGCTTACTACGGTAACAAACACAGGTCGTATAAATGTAGCACCGAAACGAATAGCAGAGTGAGCGCCAACGAACGCTCCAGCCATCAAACAAAGGCCCATGGTTAAACCTAGAACCCAATCAATATGACCAAGAATCGCGAAGGTCACCAAAGAGGTAAAGTTACTGGTAAAGTTCATGGCTTTGGATAGACCAGAGGCAAGTAAGATGTTTAAGCGATAAAGCGCCATAGAGCTTACCGTCCAAAACGCGCCAGTTCCTGGGCCAGCAACCCCATCATAAAAGCCAAGAATGAATCCTTGGTACTTTTGTTTTCTCTTAAGCACAGGGCATGGCTTAGGAGACACATTATGGCTCACATCTGGAGTCTTATGAAAAATGGTATAGACCGCTGCGGCAAGAATGACTAACGGCAATACCTTCTCTAACCACTCGGTGCTAATGGCATCAACAGTGAGTGTGCCGATGGTCGCACCTATTAAAGTAGATATGAATGCATTGACCCAACACTCAGGCTTGAACAGCTTTTTACGGTAGTAAGTGAATGCAGCTGTAGATGAAGCGAAGGTTGCTGCAAGCTTGTTAGTACCCAATGCGATGTGTGGCGGTAAACCAAGTGACAGTAAAGCTGGAACGGTTAACATCCCTCCGCCACCTGCGACAGCATCAATAAAGCCTGCTGCAAATGCAACCAGAGCAAGTATGACCAACATGGTTGGCTCAATCATTTCCATAAATAGCTAGTGTTCTCGTTATCGGCTGATAGGGCAGCCACATGAAAAATCTATGGATTAGTCATGTTGGGTTGTGAATGCAAGGGCCTAGCGATGAAGGCCCATAACTACCTCAAGGGCAGGGGATATTAGTATTTTATTGTTCTTTTAAAAGGCGGTAGTGAATCGAGTAGGGACTTTCCGTATCGCTTCGTTACTATGCGTCTATCAAGGATCGTGACTTTACCAGAATCTCTTTCCTTACGCAGTAGTCTACCCACAGATTGAATAAGCTTTTTACTCGCATCTGGAACAGTAATCTGCATAAAAGGGTTACCACCGCGTGATTCAATATATTCTGAATGTGCTTGCTCTACGGGAGAGGTAGGAACACCAAAAGGAATCTTGGTAATAACGAGGTTTTCAAGAAGCTCACCCGGTAGATCAAGACCTTCAGAAAAGCTGCCAGTTCCAAAAAGAACGCTGGTTTTACCTTGGTCTATTAGCTTTTTATGTTTTTTTAGAATTTCAGTTCGTGAAGTATCGCCTTGAACCTGCAATGCCCACGACTTTTTAACGAAATCTGTTGTTAAAGCCTCTGCAACTTTGTTCATTTGCCAGTAAGAAGAGAATAGAACGAGATTGGCTTTTTTGTCTTCTATTACCTTAGGCAAAATTTCAATAAGATATTCGGTAAACTTAGGTGCTTGTGGTTCGTACTTCATTGCCGGAACGATCAGCTCAGCTTGATTCTGGTAATCAAACGGTGATGCCAAAGCCAAAAACTGTACGCCATCTTCTGCTTTTTGGCTGATACCGGCTTGATGACAGAAAAAGCTGAAAGAGTTGAGCGCCCTCATGGTCGCAGATACTAATACGGCACCCACACAGCGGCTCCAGATTTGTTGATCCAGTTGCCAACCCACCTCTAGTGGCGAAACATTCACAACGAAATCGCCTTCGCTTTCTTTGTTAAGTTCGAGCCAACGAGCCAAAGGAGCGCCTTTTTTTCTCTTCGGTTCAGCCATTAAGCGCCAAACTTGAGCAAGGTTCTCTGTTCTTTGTATATAGAAGCCAATTTCTGCCAGTGCCGGCTCTGCAAGCTTTGCTGAAAGCTCGCCGTCTTTAACTCGTTCCGCAATCAGGTCTGCAATCTTCGCAACTGCTTGGCTCGCCTTTTGTGTGAGTTGCTTGAGGTCTTTTGATTCATTCTCAAGCCACTCAGGTAAGTCGCCATGTTCGAAGCGATACAAGCCGTCTTCAAAGTGGTTAGCGTCAAACTGTTTACTCATTTGAGTCAGGGTAGGGATCAGCTGTTGCACTGAGTCTTGCAGCTCATTTCGAAATCGATGGACACGTTTCTCGTCAGCGAGGCCTGAAAGCTTAGTGATTGATTGATTCAAACGCTCCAACCACGATGCTGCGCCTTTTAAGCTCGCAGCCGCAGAAGAGTGATCTCTGGCTACATGCGGTAAATGGTGAGCTTCATCGAATATATAGATGCTATTTTCTGGCTCAGGCAGTATCACACCGCCGCCTAAGTCAGCATCTGCCATCACTAAACTGTGATTGGCGATAATCACGTCTGCTTTATCTAGCTCTGAGCGCGCTTTTTGGAAAGGGCAGTCTCTATGAGTAGGCATACTGTTATTACAGCTGTGCTTATCACTAACAATCATCTGCCAAATCATGTTGTCGATGGGTTTTGGCCACGAATCGCGGTCACCATCCCATTTACCTTGGGTTAGGCTTCGATACATGGTTTGAAGTTGCTCGATATCTTTCTTCTTTGGCTTAGATTCGAACATGGCTATTTGTCCGCCATCAACCCCGCAGGCAGCGGCTAGCTTTTCGGAGCAACAATAACGCTGTCTACCCTTCGCTAATATGAAAGAAAACTCTCGATCAGTCAGTCTTCTATATAGAGGGAGATCCTTATTGACGAGCTGTTCTTGTAGCGCAACCGTCGCCGTCGATATGACTATTTTTCGATTATTGAGCACAGCGACAGGAATAGTAGCCATTAAATAAGCCAGTGATTTCCCGATCCCTGTCCCGGCTTCTGCAACGATCGTGCGATTACTTTTGTGGTATTGACCACAAAGTGTCTTCGCTATTTCTGCAACAAGGTAATTTTGAGCACGTCGAGGTACAAAGTTGTCCAACTGATCTTGGAGGTTTTGATAACTGGTGCGAATAGATTTTTGAATTTTAGTAGTTAGCATACTGTGACCTACGTAACGGAGCGAGGATAGTAGCACATATCACTAGTCGGTACATTTACGGTGAAATAGCTTGCTTTTGAATCAAAGGTAGATCTTGTTCACAAAAAAAAACTGAACCATCAGGAACTTAACTATTTTATTTATGTTGCGAAATATAAATATTAAAAAAGACTTGCTTGTAGGTGTTAAATCCTGAGATGTGGCGTTTTTACAAGTTGTTTGTGGTGTTAAATGCTGTTTTGTTCTTTTTTTGGATTATTATATTTCCTGATAAAACTAAGGATAAGCTGCTCGTAAAACAATGAAAAAAAATGTAAGTGGTTGATTTTGATTGCTTTGTGTTTTTTTTAGGTTTGTTTTTAGTTTATTTGACACGCAGGATAATCTTTTGCAATCTAGACCTCGAAATTTAGTGACGGTGATTAACCAACAAAGAGTGGTAATGACCAGTCATAAAAATAAAAGGGAACCGGGCAAGGATCTCCCATTCTTAGAAAAGGCAGTGGATTTATTATGAAAAAGACTCTATTAGCACTAAGTGTTATGTTTGCAGCAACATCGGCACAAGCAATCGAAATTTACAACCAGGAAGACTTATCTGTTAACCTAAGTGGCGACATCGAAGTTGTTTACGTTAAAGGTTTTGCAAAAGATTCAGAATTCCAGCAAGAAATTCAAGATGCTGACTTTGGATTTGATGTTCGTTATGCGCTTAATGACGAGCTAACTTTTGGCGGTTATTGGGAGTTTGATGGAGCATCTGGTGAAGTAACTGGCGGTTCTTCAACATCTGCAGATGTTGGTGATGTCTATGTGGCTTTATATACTCAAAACTACGGTTCTGTGAAGGTTGGTCGTACGTGTGGCGCGCTAGACGATGCTGGTGTTGGTTCTGATTACCAGTTTGGTGTGAGCTCTTTCTTCGAAAATGGTAGTGAGTTCTGTCAAGATGAAATGATTCGTTATGATATCGATACAGGGACATTCTATGCTACAGCATCTCTTGCTCAAGATGAGAATGACAGCACAGATGCTCTTGGCAAAGATGGAGCGTATTACGATCTTAAACTTGGTGGTCGTGTAGCTGATTTTGATTTCACTGCATACTATGGCTACGCAGAATTGGAAAAGATGGCGCCTGGCGCGGACGACGCTATTTGGGCATTAGAAGCTCGTTTCTCTGGCGTTGAAAGCTTGAATCTTGAGTTGGGCTATTACGCGACAACAATGGATACAGGAGTTGTAAAAGTAGATGCAGATACTATCGCTTTTGCTGCTGATTACACTATTGATGCAGTAACTATCGGTGCTGGCTACAGCACTTCTGATAGTGACAACAATGACAATGACGCCGACAACTGGTTTGTAAATGCTGGTTACGGCTTTGCTCCGAACACTACGGCTTACATTGAAGTTGGTGGTACAGACCAGAAAAACACGGACACTGGTGTTGCTGTAGGTGTTAAAGCTAGCTTCTAATTGAGTTTAGTTAAAAACTTTCTTATAAAGCCACCTCAGGGTGGCTTTATTTATTTTTACAGTTTAATATTTCATATAATAATTACTTAATTATTTTTGGCAACGTGCCTGATGAAAGGAGTCAATCTCTGTGATGTTTAAAAAGCAATTATTCTTTGTTTTAACTATGCTCGCATTTTCTGCACATGCTATAACTCTGGTTCCTAGCAAAGGTGTCTCTGTTCTTTACATTAATGGTGTAGAGGCTGATTCTAAATTGGGGACGAATATAATAAGAAATGGTACGACTCAAGTTGTTGTCCGAATGGACAAAGAAGTTGGTCGTGGTAGTGGTAATAGCGTATTTACTTCTAAGCCATATTTATTAACGTTTGAAGCAGGTGGGAATGAAATTAAATTGGATCACCCGGTTGCTCGAAGTAAAAGCGAAGCGGAAAAAGCTTTCAGAAAGCAAAACCCCGATTGGCGTTTAACTCAAGACGGTAACGAACTTGTCTATCAACAAGAGTTACTTCAAGGCAAGAAAGGTCTACTTCCATTTATGGGAATGGACAAGCTTGTAAAAGAACATAACGATCAACGAGGAATCACGTTTGTCGATGGTGCGTTAGTCACTGCCACGACTACTGCGATAGTTCCCTCTCCAGTTACAACTCAATCGGATACTCCGAAACTAGATCTTAAAACTGCCCCAAGCGTTGTGGGAAGTGTTACTCAAAATGTCGAGCAACTTAAAGCTTTGTATCTGAGCACTTCAAAAGAAGACCGTAAAGTATTCCGTAAATGGATGATTGACCAAGAGTAATCAATCTTCACGTACAAAAAAGCGAGACGTAAATCTCGCTTTAATATATTGCTATGAGTTAAATCTCTTTCCACTCACCAGGCTGCAGCTGCCCCACATTCATATTACCCATTGAGTAACGGATAAGACGCAGGGTAGGGAAGCCGATATTGGCTGTCATGCGTCTTACTTGGCGGTTACGTCCTTCAATGATTGTAATAGCCAACCATGTTGTCGGTATCGCGGCTCTGAAGCGTACTGGAGGGGTTCTATCCCACACAACAGGTTCAGACATCACCTCAACCTGAGCGGGCAGTGTCATGCCGTCTTTTAGTTCGACACCTTTTCTCAATTTATCTAAATCTTCCTCAGAAGGTGCGCCTTCAACCTGTACCCAGTAAGTCTTTGGGGATTTTGAGTTTGGTTGAGTTAGCTTAGCTTGAAAAATACCATCGTTGGTCAAGACCATTAACCCTTCGCTGTCGCGGTCAAGGCGACCTGCAGCATAAACGTCTTTCACTGGAATAAAGTCCGCTAGCGTTTTTCTCCCTTCGCCATCTGTAAATTGGCTTAGAGTATCGAAAGGCTTGTTGAACAGAATTACTTTGCGATCCTCGAGTGCTACCTTAGGTTTTGTGTTGGTAGGCTTGCCTTTATATCGGTGCTTGCTTGAGTGAGATTTGTTGTGCGAATTGCCAGTGTTATTCTTATCACTGCTTCGGCTTTGTCTATTACCGCTTTGTTTTAATGTTGCACCAGAACGAGCCGGTTTGTCTGAACGAGATGCGCTGCGTGAGCGAGTAGACATGTTAACTACCTTGCAAAAATGTAAACGAAGTGTGCTGAAAAGTTTTCACTGAAACGGAATTGAGCTATCATTTGCGCGCCTAAAAGACACAAAATAGAACAAGTTGATGGACTCTTAAGCCTGATTTGTTTAATTATACCTTCGTGTTTTATTATAACAACGCACTCACGGATTTGGTTCATGCTGTCATCAAGATTGTATGAAAAATAAGATAGAGTAAGACTATCGAGTAAGCAGTTTTCACTCTTAGAGTGGCTTACTGGTCAATTTATAACACGCTCACTACTTTAAATGAGCTTGTAAGAACTATAGGGAAATTTCATGCCTACTGAAAAACCAACGATCATCTATACCATTACAGACGAAGCTCCGGCGCTAGCAACATACTCTCTGCTGCCTATCATTCAATCTTTTACAGCTTCTTCTGGTATTAACGTTGATACTCGCGACATTTCACTTGCAGGGCGTATTATTGCCAACTTCCCTGACTATTTGAACGAAGAGCAACGTATTGGTGATGCATTAGCAGAACTAGGTGAATTGGCTAAGACACCAGAAGCAAACATTATCAAGCTTCCAAACATCTCTGCATCTGTACCTCAGCTTCAAGCAACAATCAAAGAGCTACAGTCAAAAGGTTACGCTCTTCCTAATTACCCAGAAGAAGCAAACACTGACGAAGAGAAAGCAGTAAAAGCGACTTACGACAAAATCAAAGGCAGTGCAGTAAATCCAGTATTGCGTGAAGGTAACTCGGATCGCCGCGCTCCACTTTCTGTTAAAAACTACGCGAAGAAGAACCCACACTCAATGGGTGCTTGGTCTGCAGATTCTAAGTCGCACGTTTCAAGTATGGACGACAAAGATTTCTTCGGTAGCGAAAAGTCAGTAACCATTGAAGGTGCTACAGAAGTTAGCATTGAATTCGTTGGCAAAGATGGTGCGAAGAAAACATTGAAGCCAGCTTTTGCACTGCAAGATAAAGAGATCATTGATGCGTCAGTGATGAATAAGGCCGCTTTGGTTGCATTCTTCGAAAAAGAAATCGCATCGGCTAACGAGCAAGGTGTACTGCTTTCTCTTCACTTGAAAGCGACGATGATGAAAGTATCTGACCCAGTGATCTTTGGTCACGCGGTTAAGGTTTACTACAAAGACGTATTTGCTAAACACGGTCAGCTGTTTGAAGAGCTAGGCGTTGATGTAAATAACGGCATCGGTGATGTCTACGCGAAGATTGATGCGCTTCCTCAAGAGCAGAAAGAAGCAATCGAAGCTGACCTGCAAGCGGTATACGAGACTCAGCCACCACTAGCGATGGTTGATTCGGACCGTGGCATTACTAACCTACACGTACCAAGCGATATCATTGTGGATGCATCTATGCCTGCAATGCTGCGTTCTTCTGGTCAAATGTGGGATCCAGAAGGTAAGCAAAAAGATACCAAAGCAATGATCCCAGATCGTAGCTACGCGAGCATTTACCAAGCGGTTATTGATTTCTGTAAAGAGAACGGCGCGTTCGATCCAACAACGATGGGTAGCGTACCAAACGTTGGCTTGATGGCTCAAAAAGCGGAAGAGTACGGTTCTCATGATAAGACTTTCATCCTTGAAGCTGCTGGTCAGGTTCAAGTTGTTGACGCTTCAGGCGCTGTGCTTCTTGAGCAAGACGTAGAGGAAGGCGATATCTTCCGTATGTGTCAGGTTAAAGATGCACCAATCCAAGACTGGGTTAAGCTTGCGGTAACGCGTGCTCGTGCATCGGGTGTTCCAGCGGTATTTTGGCTAGATGCGTCACGCGCACATGATGCTCAGCTTATCAAGAAAGTTGAAGCATACCTTCCTGAATACGATACCGATGGTCTTGAAATTAAGATCCTTGCTCCACTTGAAGCGACTCAATACTCACTGGTTCGTATCAAAGAAGGCCTAGATACTATTTCGGTTACTGGTAACGTATTACGTGATTACCTAACTGACTTGTTCCCGATTTTAGAGCTTGGTACATCAGCTAAGATGCTATCGATTGTTCCACTAATGAACGGTGGTGGTCTGTTTGAAACAGGTGCTGGCGGCTCTGCTCCTAAACATGTTCAACAAGTAGAGAAAGAAAACCACCTGCGTTGGGATTCTCTAGGTGAATTCTTGGCACTAGCGGCATCTCTAGAGCACCTGAGCGTAGTAACAGGTAACGCTAAAGCACAAGTTCTAGCTGATGCGCTTGATAAAGCGACGGGTGAGTTCCTTGATAACAACAAGTCTCCTTCACGTCGAGTAGGTGAGCTTGATAACCGTGGTAGCCACTACTATCTAGCGGCATACTGGGCTAAGGCGCTTGCTGAGCAAACGGCTGACGCTGATCTTGCTGCTGAGTTTGCAGGTGTGGCAAGTCAACTGGCTGAAAGTGAAGAAGCGATCGTTGCAGAGCTGAACAACGCTCAAGGTGTGGCTGGCGACTTAGGTGGTTACTACCTACTTGACGATGCATTGGTTTCAACACTAATGCGCCCAAGCTCAACGCTAAACGCGTTTATTGATGCATAGTGATTGGACTCATCGTTAGTCACTCATGAACGTGATTTGCTAACGAGTTGCTTAGGCTGATAGCTAAGTTATAGATAAAGTCAAAACGAAAGACGCTTTAACGATAACGTTAAAGCGTCTTTTTTTGTTCTTTTGTAATACCTCAAAGACCTAGCTTAATAAGAATACACCCGTGAACTAATGGTCTAGTGAGCAACTTTATAGCCCCTAAAACGAAAAAACCGTTCACGTAATCCTGTGTTACAGGTATTAAATGAGCGGTTTCAATATTCTGTTTACCTATCAGCCGTTAATGACGACTGCTGGAGGTTAACATGAGTTGGCAATCGCCTATTTTGCGGCGCTGCCTTCTACAGGAACAACTGAGCTAGCATGCGAGCCTTTAGGTCCACTTTCTACTTCATAGTCGACCTGCTGACCAGCCTTTAAGGTTCGATAACCTTCCATTTGTATTGTGGAGTAGTGCGCGAAAATATCGCCGTCTTCACCTTCTGGACAAATAAAGCCAAACCCTTTGGCATTGTTAAACCATTTTACTGTACCTGTAGCCATGCTATACATCCCTCATGCATTTTGTTACTAACGTTGTTATATCAATTGTTGTAAGTGCGATTGATATCATTCCTACCAGCTAAAGAATTTCAGCTAATAGCTTGAATCTCGTACATTGCTTACGGAAATTAACGCTACCCTGCGTAATTATTCCTTATTGTTAATTTTTGAAGCGTGTTACTGATTTCAATTCATGTTGCAAAAATGTATTAAAAAACCTTTTAGCTCCAATGTAGCTAATGATTGAGCACAGTCAATAGCAAATTGGTATAAAATTGATCAATTTTAATAACAAATCACATTCGAGATTAACTGCAAACTATTAACTAAATAGTAACTTAGCGGTGATCTTATCGTTAGCATCAATAGTTGTGGTGTCTTTTTAATCAATCACATATGTTAATCCTGTTAATCGAGATCTTTTATTTGCAGCGATGGAAATGGTGGATTAGGCTCAGTATAGAGGAATATTTTTTGGTACTGTTTCTCGGTGCAGTTTCTTAGTACACCGTAAAGCGTGAATGTGGTAAATTTGGGTTAGGTAAACACTCACGACTTCCGAAAAATAACCCTTAGCAAAGCGATATGAGCAGAAACTTTGAATGGGCATCTCCAGGCTCAGATTTACTGGAGAAAGAAGCAACAAAAGTAAAGCCACCGGCGATGTATAACGTTGTGTTGAATAACGATGACTACACGCCCATGGACTTTGTAATCGAGATCCTAGAGCGATTCTTCTCACTAGATATCGAAAAAGCAACGGAAGTGATGCTCAAGGTTCATTATGAAGGTAAAGCTATATGCGGCACATACAGTGCTGAAATAGCGGAAACAAAGGTAGCGCAGGTCACGATGTACTCAAAGGAAAATGAGCATCCGCTACTATGTACAATGGAGCAAGTATAAATTGCTCGAACAACACTGTTGTTCCCTTAGGAGGTACTTATGCTAAATAAAGAATTAGAGACGAGTTTAAATGGCGCATTTGCTCGTGCGCGAGACAAGCGACATGAATTCATGACTGTCGAACACCTCCTACTAGCATTATTAGAAAATGATGCGGCCAAGGAAGCGCTCCAAGCTTGTCAGGCTGATCTCGATGCTCTTCGCAATGAGCTCGATATTTTTATCGATCAAACGACCCCACTTATCCCTGAAAGCGACGAAACTCGCGAAACTCAGCCTACGTTGAGCTTCCAACGAGTACTTCAACGCGCTGTTTTTCATGTTCAATCTTCAGGTCGCAGCGAAGTAACAGGTGCTAACGTACTTGTGGCTATTTTTAGTGAGCAAGAATCTCACGCGGCATATCTTCTTAAGAAAAACGACATTAGTCGCTTAGATATTGTTAACTTCATCTCACACGGTATTACCAAAGCGAGCAACGAAGGCGACAGTCCTTCATCATCCGATTCATTTGGTGGTGCAGAAAATGCTGAAGAAGCTAACTCTGAAGACCGTTTAGAAAATTTTGCTACTAACCTTAACGAAGTCGCAAAGCAGGGCAATATTGACCCACTAATCGGTCGTGACAAAGAGCTAGAACGCACTATCCAAGTTCTGTGTCGTCGTCGTAAGAACAACCCTCTGTTAGTGGGTGAAGCGGGGGTAGGTAAAACTGCCATCGCGGAAGGTCTTGCATGGCGCATCGTTGAAGGACAAGTGCCTGAAATCATTCAGAGCAGCGTAATTTATTCTCTAGATATCGGTTCACTGTTAGCCGGAACCAAATATCGTGGTGACTTTGAGAAACGTTTTAAAGCGATTCTTAAGCAACTGGAGAAAGAAGAAGACGCGATTCTGTTCATCGATGAGATCCACACCATTATCGGTGCCGGGGCTGCATCGGGTGGTCAGGTTGATGCGGCAAACTTAATTAAACCACTACTAAGCAGTGGCAAATTACGTTGCATCGGTTCAACAACGTACCAAGAGTACAGCAGTATTTTTGAGAAGGAGCGTGCTTTAGCTCGTCGCTTCCAGAAAATAGATATTATTGAACCATCGCTAGACGATACGACCAAGATCCTGATTGGCTTGAAGCCAAAATACGAAGCTCACCACGAAGTGCGCTACACCAACAAAGCGTTGCGTGCCGCTGTGGAACTGTCAGCTAAATACATTAATGAACGCCACCTTCCTGATAAGGCCATTGACGTAATCGATGAAGCGGGCGCTCGTAGTCGTTTGGCACCTGCAAGCCGTCGTAAGAAAACGGTAAGCGTGGCTGATATTGAGTCAATGGTTGCGAAAATGGCGCGTATTCCTGAAAAGTCAGTATCGTCTTCAGACAAAGATACACTCCAGAAACTGGATGAGCGCATGAAAATGTTGGTATTCGGACAAGACCCTGCAATCGATGTATTGAGTGAAGCGATTAAGCTGACCCGTGCTGGATTGGGTGCAGACAATAAACCTGTTGGTTCATTCTTGTTTGCTGGTCCTACTGGTGTCGGTAAAACAGAGGTGACTGTTCAGCTGTCTAAGTTGATGGGTATTGAGCTTCTGCGCTTTGATATGTCTGAGTACGGTGAGCGACACTCAGTGAGCCGCTTGATTGGTGCGCCTCCTGGTTATGTTGGTTACGACCAAGGTGGTTTGCTAACGGATGCCGTAATCAAGAACCCGCACTCTGTTGTGTTACTGGATGAAATCGAGAAAGCTCACCCAGATATCTTTAACTTGCTACTGCAGGTAATGGATAACGGCACGCTAACTGACAACAATGGTCGCAAAGCGGACTTCCGTAATGTGATTCTAGTGATGACGACCAACGCAGGTGTGGCTGAAACCGAGAAGAAATCGATCGGCCTGATCCAACAAGATCATGCGCCAGATGCGATGGGCGAAATCAAGAAGGTATTTACTCCTGAGTTCCGTAACCGTCTTGATAATATCATTTGGTTCAACAGCCTTGACCCAAGTGTGATTAGCCAAGTAGTTGATAAGTTCATTGTCGAGCTTCAGGTTCAACTGGACGCTCGTGGCGTGTCTTTAGAGGTTTCTGAGGATGCTCGTCACTGGTTAGCTGATAAAGGCTATGACAAGACCATGGGTGCTCGTCCAATGGGACGTGTTATTCAAGAGAAGCTTAAGAAACCACTTGCTAACGAGTTACTGTTCGGTAGCTTGGTTGATGGCGGTACGGTTAAAGTATCCCTGAAAAAAGACGAATTGGATTTCATCTATGTTGGTGCTAAAGAAGAGGTCATGCACTAACGAAGTGATTGATAAATCAAAGGCTTAAATATAAAACGCATGACTTAGGTTGTGCGTTTTTTTATGCTTGCGAGATGCGAGATGCGAGATGCGAGATGCGAGATGCGAGATGCGAGATTGATGTGCTTGTGTAGTAAAAAGCTCAGGCAATAAAAAACGGAGCCTTAAGCTCCGCTTCTTATTGTATTCGCTAATTAAAAATTAACGAGCACGGAAGACGATGCGGCCTTTAGAAAGGTCGTATGGAGTCATCTCAACAGTTACTTTATCACCAGTAAGAATACGGATGTAGTTCTTACGCATTTTACCAGAGATGTGTGCTGTCACTACGTGACCGTTTTCAAGCTCAACACGGAACATTGTGTTTGGTAGAGTATCAAGGACAGTGCCTTGCATCTCGATTACGTCTTCTTTAGCCATCTAATCCTCTTTCGAAATTTGGCGGTTTTCAACGGCTTGATTGTGCCGTTAAAATCAAAATATGTAAAGTTGTCGCGTATTCTACCCTTGCCACCGCTGATTTACTAGCCTTTGATGACGTTGAAATCGTACTTTATAGTTCATCGCAGGGCATTCATCGATTTGATAACCCAAATATAACCATTGTTTTTGTTCTTTCTGGGCATGTTGGATCTGAAATAGAACGCCAAGTGTTCCCATCGAAATGTCTATATCAGGAGCGAAGAAGGTATAAAACGCGCTCGTACAGTGAGCCATGATGTCGGTTACGGCGATACCAACCAACTTGTTCTCATCATAGATGTGCATGAACTTTGTAGTAAGCCACTCATTTTTAGAGAATTGTAGAAACTCTTCTTTCTTGGGTGGGTACATGGTTCCCGAACGGTGACGAGCGGTGATATAGCGACTGTATAAGTCAAACCAGTTGTCATCCATCTCATCTTTCAGTTCCCAACGTAGTGATTTTCCTTTGTTAAGGATCCGTCGTTGGCTTTTGGAAAGCTTAACCTCAGGAATTGAAAGCCGAATCGCTTGGCATGCTGAGCAATTATCGCAATGTGGCTTATAAATGGTTGAACCACTGCGGCGAAATCCATTCGCAAGCAGAACTTCATAGTTATCTGAGGTGTGCATGTGTTCGTCAAGCGTGACCGCCACTCTCTCTTCGAAGTGAGGTAAGTAGCTGCAAGCGTGATTGTCTGTTAATCCAATTCTGATTTGTTGTAAATCTGGATTCATTAAGGCATTTCCTTTAGCCATTGGGTTTTAAAGCATGCATCGTCAACGGAGAACTCTTTGAGTAATTGCAGAGAGCCTAGGAATTCATCCCTATCAACCTCGATAGCGCCCAAGGATTCCAAGTGAGGGTTCATGACTTGGCAATCAATCAGTTGTCCGCCGAATCGGGTAAAGTGTTTACAAAAGTACCACAGCGCAATTTTAGAGGCATTGGTCTTTAGGCTGAACATCGATTCACCGCAAAAGACTTGGCCTCTTTGTAAGCCGTAAAGTCCACCGATCAGTTCATCATCTTGCCAAACCTCAACCGAGTGGCAGAAACCTAATGAAGCGAGTTTGCGGTAGGCTGACTGCATGTCGCTGTTTAGCCAGGTTTCTTCTTCGGGTCTTAGTGAAGAGCAATAACCAATTACTCTGTCCGTCGCTTGGTTGATGCTGACTCGATAATTGTGCTTTCTTTGAAACTTTTTAAGACTTTTTGACGGTTCGAATGTCTTAGGATTAAATACCGCTCGCGGTGCAGGGCTCCACCAAAGTATAGGCTCACCTGGGCCATACCATGGAAATATACCTTGGCTATAAGCGTTTAAAATTCGCATTGGTGATAAATCACCACCGAAGGCGAGTAGACCGTTGGGGTCATCAAGCGCGTCGAAAGGCGAAGGAAACTCTATACTAGTAGTATCAAGTTCGGTTAGGTATATAGTCATAAGTACCGCATTACAGATTAATCACTGACCAAGAGGTCTTTAGGAGTTTTACCATGAAGAAGTTGCTTTGGATTTTACTTGTTTTGCCCATGTTGGCAAATGCAGCTTACAACAGAAACCAAGCTCGACCAGTAAACGAGGTGGTTTATGGTGAGATTGATACGGTCAGATACATCACTCAGCAAGAGATCGTTGAGTCGAAAGCGAATGGTTGGGAAACCTTGTTAGGTGCGGCGATTGGTGGCTTGATTGGTAACCAGTTTGGCGGCGGCACTGGTAAAGAAGTGGCGACAGCTGTAGGTGCAGTAGCAGGTGCGGGTATTGCTCGTAACCGAGGTAACACACAATATAAAGTAGAGTACAAACTGGTCGAGTTATTGGTCAAAACCAAAGACGACAAGTTGGTCAACATTATCCAAGATGTCGATAACTCGATGCTGTTCAACCGAGGCGATGATGTACGAATTCTCTATTTTTCAGATGGTGTTCGAGTTGATCTCGTGTACTAGTATATAAATACGATTGATTGGCTAATTAATCACCGGTTTGGGCCGGATTAGCTCTGGAGTTCGTTGGAAAAGTTCGTTAGTCTGCAAGTACGAAGAATTATTCATCACCCGAAAATAAATACGCACCAGTGACTTCGGGTGGTACAAGGACTATAAGATTTAATGGAAAGCCTTACGTTACAACCAATTCAAAAAGTGAACGGGGAAGTTAACCTACCTGGTTCAAAAAGCGTTTCCAACCGTGCACTTCTTTTGGCTGCACTTTCTACGGGAACCACTCGCCTAACAAATTTGCTAGACAGTGATGATATTCGTCATATGTTGAATGCATTGACTCAGTTAGGTGTTGATTATCAGTTGTCTGCAGACAAAACCGTTTGTGAAGTGACAGGTGTTGGTGGTGCATTCTCAAGTGACAAAGCCCTAGAGCTTTTCTTAGGTAACGCGGGTACGGCGATGCGTCCGTTGGCGGCTGCACTATGTTTAGGTCGCGGTGAATACGTTCTTACTGGTGAGCCTCGCATGAAAGAGCGCCCAATTGGCCACTTAGTAACAGCACTACGAGAAGCCGGTGCCGACGTTGAATATTTAGAGAACGAAAACTACCCGCCATTGAAGATCACAGGTACCGGTTTGAAGAGCGGTACGGTTTCTATCGACGGTTCGATCTCTAGTCAATTTTTGACGGCATTTTTGATGGCTGCGCCTTTAGCTGAAGGTGAAGTGACCATTAAAATTGACGGTGAATTGGTTTCTAAACCTTACATCGATATTACGCTGCACATCATGAAGCAATTTGGTGTGGACGTGATCAATAATGATTACCAAGAGTTTGTGATTCCTACCGGGCAATCTTACTCGGCACCGGGTGATTTCTTGGTTGAAGGTGATGCATCATCTGCGTCATATTTCCTTGCAGCCGCTGCTATCAAAGGTGGTGAGATTAAGGTCACTGGTATTGGTAAAAACAGTATCCAAGGTGATATCCAATTCGCTGATGCGCTTGAGAAAATGGGTGCGGAAATCGAATGGGGTGACGACTACGTTATTTCTCGTTGTGGCGAGCTGAAAGGCATTGATATGGACTATAACCATATCCCAGATGCTGCGATGACTATCGCGACAACCGCATTGTTTGCGAAAGGCACAACGGCAATCCGTAATGTCTACAACTGGCGTGTGAAAGAGACAGACCGCTTGGCTGCAATGGCAACAGAGCTACGCAAAGTCGGCGCTGAAGTGGAAGAGGGTGAAGATTACATTATTGTTAACCCTGTGGCTGAACTGACTCATGCGGCGATTGATACTTACGATGATCACCGTATGGCGATGTGTTTCTCGCTGGTTGCTTTGAGCGATACGCCTGTGACGATTAATGATCCAGGTTGTACGTCAAAGACATTCCCTGATTATTTCGACAAGCTGAAAATGCTAAGTCTATAAAAATGCTTAGTATGTAAAGGTTTAGGAACAAAAAAGCTTGCCTAAGTGGCAAGCTTTTTAATTATTGCTGAATTGTAAATTCTTTCGAAAGGTGGTGCGCTAAGTATTTAAACATGTTAAATACCGCGGTTGTATTCTCTGTCGGCATTCCATTGCTGTCTAAGAAGTATTCACCTTTGAAGACGAGTACATCGTCTTTTTCTACTACGCTGTTTGCGCGCATGCCTTCAATGTAGTCATCATGTGATTGGATAATTTGGTTTGCGATAAGCAGTAAATCAAATTCTGCTATTACTTTCTTTGTCATGAGTTTATCTCTGATAACTGAATATAACGTTGAGTTTATGGTGTCGAACTAGAAATTCAATGATTTCACAACCGATTAAGAGAGTCTTTTCAAACATCCACAATTTATTTTGTGATTTACGGCAAAAATAATTGAATGGGGCTCGCGTTAGATTCGCGGACAAGCTTAGTATGAGCCCGTTTAGACGTAATGCCTGATGAATAGGCTCTTGCAAGTATTCTTAGTGAGTACTTTATAGCTTCTTTATATTGTGACCCTTTTATCTATGAGTCGTCGAATTGTCGAGCGATCAGATCCAATTTTGAAAAAAGCGGTTGATCTTCTAGTAATCTCGCACAATAGTAAAAAAAGAAGCAATGAATTTAGAATATCATGCGTAAAAGCCCACAAGCTAAATTGTTGGTGCTGAAGCATCGTGATTAAGGACGTTAGAGTCAATATGGGTAAATCGCTCGTTATAGTGGAGTCGCCAGCCAAGGCTAAAACTATCAATAAATATCTTGGCAAAGACTTTGTCGTTAAGTCGAGTGTAGGTCACGTACGTGATTTACCAACGGCAGGTCAAAGTACTGGTCAAAAGGCTGCTGCAGTTTCAACCAAGGGTATGAGCCCAGAAGACAAAGCTCGTATCAAGAAAGAAAAAGATCGCAAAGCTCTTATCAAAAAGATGGGTATCAACCCGTATAAAGAGTGGGAAGCGAACTACCAAATCCTACCTGGTAAAGAGAAAGTCGTCGCTGAATTGCAAAAACTGGCTGAGAACGCAGACCATGTTTATCTCGCAACCGATTTGGACCGCGAAGGAGAAGCTATCGCATGGCACCTTCGTGAGATCATCGGTGGCGATGAAACGCGATACAAGCGAGTGGTTTTTAACGAAATCACCAAGAATGCTATTCAACAAGCTTTCGAAACTCCAGGTGAGCTAAATATTGATGGCGTAAACGCACAACAAGCACGACGTTTTATGGACCGTGTTGTTGGCTTTATGGTGTCACCTCTGCTTTGGAAAAAAGTAGCACGAGGCCTGTCCGCTGGCCGTGTTCAATCAGTAGCGGTAAAACTACTGGTAGAGCGTGAGCGCGAGATCAACGCCTTTATCCCTGAAGAGTTCTGGGATGTGCATGCTGATACTAAAACAGCAGAGAAAACCGACTTTAGACTGCAAGTTGCACAGAAAGACGGTGTTGCGTTTAAACCTGAAAATGAAGCGCAAACACAAGCTGCTGTTAGCGTTTTAGAAAAAGCGCAATACGAAGTATGTAAACGTGAAGACCGCCCAACAAAGAGTAAGCCGTCTGCACCTTACATCACGTCGACGCTGCAACAAGCGGCGAGTACGCGTCTTGGTTATGGCGTAAAGAAAACCATGATGCTGGCTCAACGCCTGTATGAAGCGGGTTACATCACTTATATGCGTACTGACTCAACCAACTTGAGTTCAGAAGCTGTAGAAGCCGCTCGTGAATACATTGGTTCTGAGTACGGCGCGCAATACCTTCCACCTAAAGCACTTGCATACGGCAGCAAAGAGGGCGCTCAAGAGGCCCACGAAGCGATTCGTCCTTCAAGTGTAGATGTTAAGTCGGAAGATCTAAACGGCGTAGACGCAGACGCACACAAGCTTTACTCGCTAATTTGGAATCAATTCGTAGCGTGTCAAATGACGCCAGCTCAATACGATTCAACGACAGTAAGCGTTAAAGCAGATGAGTACACGTTGAAAGCGAAAGGTCGTATCCTTAAATTTGATGGTTGGACTCGTGTTCAGCGTCCAATGGGCAAGAACGAAGATACGATCCTTCCAGCAGTACAGATCGGCGATAAGCTTGATCTGATTGCGCTAGACCCTAAACAGCACTTCACTAAGCCACCGGCTCGTTTCACTGAAGCGGCGCTAGTTAAAGAGCTTGAGAAGCGTGGTATTGGTCGTCCTTCAACATACGCATCAATCATCTCAACGATTCAAGATCGCGGTTATGTAAAAGTTGAACAGCGTCGTTTCTATGCTGAGAAGATGGGTGAAATTGTTACTGACCGTCTAGATGGCAGCTTCAATGACCTAATGAACTACGACTTCACTGCTCGTATGGAGCAGAAGTTGGACCAAATCGCAGAAGGCGAAGCAAGCTGGAAAGGCGTGCTAGATAACTTCTTCGAAGACTTTACTGGCGATTTGGAAAAAGCAGACTTAGACGAAGATGCGGGTGGCATGAAGCCAAACCACATCGTAGAAACTGATATCGAGTGTCCGACTTGTAGCCGTAAAATGGGTATTCGTACTGCTTCGACAGGCGTATTCCTTGGCTGTTCTGGCTATGCACTTCCACCAAAAGAGCGTTGTAAGACAACAATCAACCTTGGTGATGAAGAAGGCATTATCAACGTGCTTGAAGAAGACGTTGAAACAGCAGCACTTCGAGCTAAAAAGCGTTGTCCTATTTGTGAAACGGCAATGGATGCCTATCTAATCGATGATAAGCGTAAGATGCACGTATGTGGTAACAACCCGAACTGTGAAGGTTATGTGGTTGAGCACGGCGAATTTAAAGTGAAAGGCTACGATGGTCCACTTGTTGAGTGTGACAAGTGTGGTTCTGACATGGTTCTGAAGAACGGTCGTTTTGGTAAATACATGGACTGTACGAGTGAAGATTGTAAGAACACTCGTAAGATTCTGAAAAATGGCGAAGTTGCGCCACCAAAAGAAGACCCGGTGCATTTCCCTGAACTTCCGTGTGAAAATTCAGACGCGTACTTTGTTCTTCGTGATGGTGCTTCTGGTCTATTTATGGCTGCGAGCAACTTCCCTAAATCACGTGAAACACGTGCACCATTAGTGGAAGAGCTGGTTCGTTTTAAAGACCGTATCTCACCTAAGTTCCAATACCTAGCATCAGCGCCAGTTGCTGACCCTGATGGTAAGCCGACAGTGGTTCGTTTTAGTCGTAAGACCAAAGAAAACTACGTGCGTACTGAAGTAGATGGAAAACCGTCCGGTTGGACTGCGTTGTACATCGACGGTAAGTGGGAAGTTACGGATAAGCGTAAAAAGCCTAAAGAGAAATAACTGAACGTTATTGATGAAAAAGCAGCCTAATGGCTGCTTTTTTTTGATCTCAATATGACTAAATATGCAACTTGTTGACCTGGTGTTTCGTCTGCGAGAATTTATTAAATTCACATCGCAAAATAAATAATGCCAATTAATCAGGTTTTCTTATGCAACTTTAACGAGAATGTAACTTAATTAAAATATTGTAACTCACAGATCAGCGTTTAGTTGTATACCTGATGTGTGTCGGGTGTTAATGTAATGTTTCGTCTGTACGGTGTAATGTGAGCTGCTTTAAGTCTTGGGAAAGCAATCAGCTTACGTACCACAGAATGGCGTATTAAAAATTGAATTCGGCCGAAAAGTCGATAACGTATATAAAACCAAGTGCAAAGAATAGTGCACACATAACAACGTTTGGCTTAGGATATTGTCACTGTATGTGAATGGATATTCGCTAAATACCGAAATAAGTGTTGGTGCTCATCCCCCAGAGGAAGATACCTCTACGAGTACTAACATCGACAAGCTATAGATATATGGAGAATAAAATGGCTGGTGTATTGGGAATGATTCTTGCTGGTGGTGAAGGCTCTCGCTTAAGACCTTTAACTGAATCTCGCAGCAAACCCTCGGTTCCTTTCGGTGGTAGTTACCGCTTAATTGATTTCGCTTTGAACAACTTCGTTAATGCTGATCTAATGAAGATCTACGTATTAACACAATTTAAGTCACAGTCACTGTTCCACCATATGAAAAAAGGCTGGAATATCAGTGGCATAACAGACCGTTTTATCGACCCAATTCCTGCGCAAATGCGTAAAGGAAAGCGTTGGTATGAAGGCACAGCAGATGCTATCTACCAAAACATGGGCTTTATGGAGTTGGAAGAACCTGATCAAGTATGTATTTTTGGTTCAGACCATATCTATAAGATGGACATCAAACAGATGCTTGATTTCCATAAAGAGAAGAAAGCGGCTCTAACAGTATCAGCATTGCGCATGCCGCTTGCTGAAGCATCAGAATTCGGTGTTATTGAGGTTGATGCTGACGGCCGTATGATTGGCTTTGAAGAGAAACCTGCAAATCCGAAGTCGATCCCGGGCGATCCAGAATCAGCGCTCGTTTCAATGGGCAACTACGTGTTCGAAGCGAAAGAGCTTTTTGCCGAACTAACGGAAGATGCTGATAGAGAAGGTTCGACACACGATTTCGGCAAAGACATTATTCCAAACATGTTCCCACGTGGTGATGTGTTTGTTTATGATTTCAGCACCAACCGTATTACTGGTGAGAAAGAAGAAGTTTACTGGCGCGATGTAGGTACGATTGACGCGTACTGGCAAGCGCACATGGACCTTCTTAAGAAAGATGCGCCATTCTCGCTATACAACCGTAAATGGCCTCTACACACTTATTACCCGCCACTACCACCAGCTACGTTTACTGATTCGGCAAATGGTCGAATTCAGATCATTGATAGCCTTGTGTGTAGCGGTAGTTATGTACGTGGTTCGCGTATTGAAAAGAGTGTACTGGGCTTCCGCAGCAATATCGCATCAGCGTGTGATATTAGCGAAAGTATCTTACTCGGTGATGTAAAAGTGGGTGAGGGTTGTATCTTGCGCCGCGTTATCATTGATAAAGACGCAGATATCGCACCGGGTACACAGATTGGTGTAAATCTGACAGAAGACAAAAAGCATTACCACGTATCTGACGATGGTGTCGTAGTGATTTCTAAAGGAGCACGAGTTGGTTACTAAGACTCTCTCGGTACTTTTTGTAGCGTCTGAAGTTGAAGGCTTGATTAAAAGTGGTGGCTTGGCTGATGTAGCCAAGGCACTGCCGAAAGCGTTGCAAACACTCGAACAGGACGTTCGAGTGACTATCCCCGCATATAGAAACATTCCAAACATTGATTCAGCAGAAGTTATTTTATCGACTGAACTCGATCATTGGCCTCATACGGCTTATCAAGTTAAAAAACTGAGCGTAGAAGGCGTTCCGGTTTTTGGTATTGAATGTGCCAAGTATTTCGACCGCCCGGAAATGTACGCAGAAAACAATCAAGCTTATGCTGATAACGGAGAGCGCTTCTCGTTCTTTAGTGCAGCCTGTCTTGATATGCTTCCTAAGCTTGGTTTCCAACCGGATATCATTCATGCAAATGACTGGCATACTGGTTTCGTTCCTTTCTTGCTTAAATCGCGTTATCAACAACACGATTTCTTTGAAAATACGCGCAGTGTTATTTCGATTCACAATGCGGTTTTCAAAGGTGTGTTCGCATACGATGAACTTCAATTCCTGCCAGAGATGCACAGTTACCATGCGCCTGAAGCTTCAGTGAGTGACACTCATGTCACTATGCTAAGAGCTGGAGTGATGTGTGCGGATAAAGTGAACGCAGTAAGTCCTACCTATGCAGAAGAGTTGAAAACGGAATTAGGTAGCCACGGTATGGCTGCAGAATTCCAACACAGATCTGCTGATCTGTTCGGCATTTTGAATGGGTGTGATTATGGGGCTTGGAATCCGGAAACTGATGCTTTCCTTCCTCGTAAATACAAAGCGACCAAGCACAGCATGGCTCGCGGAAAATCAGCTTGTAAGCAAAAACTGCAACAAGATGTAGGTTTACCCGTTGCCGATTGCGCGGTTTATGGCATGGTTTGTCGCTTGACGAATCAAAAAGGTGTTCATTACTTACTGCCTATCATCGAACAGTTTTTGAAAAATGATCTTCAGATCGTGATTGTCGGTACTGGCGATCCGGTTTTGGCGAGTCAATTGAAAGAGCTATCAGCGCTTCACTCAGATAAGTTCTCGTTCGTAGAAGCGTACAATAATGAACTTGCGCACTTGGTTGAAGCAGGCTCTGATTTCTTCTTGATGCCTTCGGAATTTGAACCGTGTGGCTTAAACCAAATCTACAGCATGGCTTACGGTACTTTGCCGATTGTTCGTTCTGTGGGAGGTTTAAAAGACAGTGTGAATGATTACGATGAAGATCCTGAAGTCGCGACTGGGTTTGCTTTTGAAGAGCCAACACCGCAAGCGTTATTGGCTGTGTTACATCGTTCATTACTGCTTTACGCACAAAACCCATCTGAAATTAAGCGTGTTCAGCTTTATGCGATGCAGCAAGATTTTAGTTGGGAAGATGCGGCTAAAGAATACCTAGCTATGTATCATTCAGCATTTTAACTTGTTGACTTAGCTTTAAAGTTAGCTGGCGAGCAACTGCCGCTCTTACTAAATGAAGGCGCTCTAATTGTAGAGTGCCTTTTGGTTTCCTGGTCAGAGCACATCACGTTTACGAAGACAAAGCTTGCAAACTCATTTTAGTCAGGTAGAAAAGGTGAGATAGGTATTCACATGACTAATGATAGATTTGACACTATTATCACTTAAAGTTCTTAATAGCGTGGTATCCTTAGTCATCGCCTCGTGATGAGGCATAGCTCCATTCCAATAATTAAAGCGATAGGTATGTCTGAGAGTTTACTATTTCATAAAACATTTACTCACCCTACGAGCGATGAGTGGGTTGTATTTGTGCATGGCGCAGGAGGCAGTTCCTCCATCTGGTTCAAGCAGATCAAAGCGTATAAACAGCATTTCAACTTACTTCTCATTGATCTGAGAGGGCACGGTAAATCAGACAATATACTTAAAGGGCTGATTTCGAATCGTTATACGTTCAAATCGGTGACGCTTGATATTCTTAAAGTGTTAGACCATCTTAAGATCCGTTCTGCACATTTCGTTGGCATGTCTTTGGGCACGATTATTGTGCGTAACGTTGCCGAACTGGCGGCTGGCCGTGTACGTTCAATGGTACTGGGTGGCGCTGTCACCAAGCTAAACACTCGCTCTCAAGTGTTAATCAAGTTGGGTAACCTCAGCAAGCACATCATTCCTTACATGTGGTTATACAGCCTTTTTGCTTATGTTGTGATGCCACAAAAAAGCCAAAAAGAGTCTCGTCACCTTTTTATCCGCGAAGCCAAAAAACTGTGCCAGAAAGAATTTAAACGCTGGTTTATCTTAACGGCTGATGTAAACCCCTTGATGAAATATTTTAAAGATAGAGAGCTACCAATACCGACTCTTTATTTGATGGGTGAACGTGACTACATGTTTATTAAGCCTGTAAAAGAAATGGTTGCAGCGCATGAATCGAGTGAGCTAGTAGAAATCCCGAATTGTGGACACGTGTGTAACGTGGAAAACCCTGAAGAGTTTAATCAGCGTTCGATTGCGTTTATTCAAAAACAAATTCAGTGATTTTCTAGGCGTGAAATCAAAGATGATGAGTTAATCGAATTGAAATAAAAACGGGAAGCTAACTTTAGCTTCCCGTTTTTAATTGGAGGAGGTATCTGACCGAATCGTTCTATCAGGTCACTGAAACCCTGCTATTCAGGTGAGGCAGCACCGCACTGCCAGCAAGAGCCGAATTGCGCTTCGTTGACTTCATGACACTCACCACAACGCCACTCTTCATAGATGATCGAATCTTGCTGCTTTTGGTAGTCATTGACGAGCATGCGAGCTTTACTGGCCAATTCTGGCTCATATAACCATACGTAAGGGTCAGTTTCTTCAGTGAATGGGATTTCCCCCTTTAATCCGAACAACCCCTCACCACGGACTTCACAGGCAATATTCTCGCTTTCTAACAATCCACAGATGATATGAGCTTCTGTCGGATTCGATGCACTGAAGATTTTCATTGAAATAGAACCTTATTCGGCTATCTGTGTTGTTTAGATATTATAAACTATTCTGCTATATACATTATTCAGCTACGGGTGCTGAGCGAAACTTACCCATCAACCATTTAGCCACTATTGGGAATATCCCCAATAATGCAAATGACAATAGTACTGAAGGGGAGACGATGCCCGAAAGTGAATCAATTTCTGCGAGCTGAGTACCAGCATTTAAGAAAACCGCCGTCCCCGGTAACATCCCGATTTGACTCGTAATGTAGTAACGACTCACTGACATCGGTGTTAGACCCATCAATAGGTTGATAAGGAAAAATGGGAATACAGGAATCAGACGCAGAGAAAACAGGTAAAATGCGCCGTCTTTTTCAACCCCCTTGTTAATCGTCGCCAATTTGTCACCAAACTTGGTTTGAATCCAGTCACGCAACAGGTAACGGCTACTTAAGAAAGCTAAGGTCGCACCGATCGCACTTGCGAAAGATACCAGTAGCAAGCTGTTCCAGAAGCCAAATAGCGCGGCCCCTAATAAGGTTACAACAGCGGCACCAGGAATGGAGAAAGCTGTAATCATGACATACGCGACAAAATAGATAGCGGCAGCCGCAATAAAGTTGCTGTCAATGTAGTCATTTAACACAGCTTGTTGGGCCTTAGCATTTTCAAGCGTTAAGTACTGGCCGAAATTGATGCCTAACAAGACGATGGTTACGACCAACACAATACCCAATATCATTTTCTTACTCATTGATACTTCCTCTAAATTTTCAATGCATACCGATAGTATAGATAGACAGGCAAAGCATAGATTAACTTTCACCAGATATAAAAAAAGCCGCAGTAAATGCGGCTTAGTTATGTATATAGATTGCACTGACAATGTTAATTGACGCGATTGATAAGCTCTTCGCGACGCTGCTGCGGTATAACAGACCAATGTGTACCATTAATCGCGCCTTCTAGCGCCCAAAGTAGTTCAATACTGACAGAAGACGCATGCGATTCTTTGATGGCGTTAAATGCGTTTACAGAGCCAGATTCATATAAACGTTCTACAGAATCGATCCCTGCCTTTTTCAACATACGCTCGGTAGCGAGTCGAAGATTAGGCAGATCTTTGAGTCGGGTCGGCTTAGCAGAAGACTGCTCAGCTTTTTCTTCTTTAGCAAAACCTAGAGACGTGGTTGCAAGCTGCAAGATTTTCTCTTGGTCTTGCCAGAGGCCTTCAGGTAAAGCGAAATATTTAGTAACGACAGGGAAACCACGTTTTTTGTAGACGTACGGTTGAAACCCTTGTTGTTCGAATTGTTTCGTTGTGCCTTTGTCTGCGCGTATGTGCAACTGGTCATTTACAACCAGAGCAAACATAGTGTCATCAGCAAAAAGACCGAAGCCACCAAACATTGAGCGTGATTTTATTTTTCCTAGGGACTCAAATAACTTCATCGAGTCCTTTAGTATCGGTTTATCCATGTTATTTATCTCGGTGTATTTGAACTACGCCACCAAATAAGCAGGTCCGAGAGATTAGCAAAATGTTGCAATTAAATTGTCAATTAGCCGTAAATTACTAAATTATTAGTAGTTACTGCATTTTGCCATCGGTAACCCCGCTACCATACCAACGAGTGGTTTAGGCCGGAAGCTTTGCGTCTCACTCTTTCAAGTGATTTGCCCTGTGCGTGACTGATTGAATAGAATAAAGTTTTTGTTGAATGAGGCTCACACTTGTTATTTCAAAATGTGATATTGCTTCAATTAATGATCTTTCCAGTATGATACCAGGTTCATTTATGTTGTTGATAAAAAAAGCGCACCTAAAGGTGCGCTTGATGAAATTAAACTCGAATTATCAATTAATTTAACGTCTTAACTGTACTTCGTTCAACAATTTCAGGGTGCATTTCGAAGACGCGTTTTTCGTGGTCTTTGTCTTTGATGCGCTCCAATAGAATTTCGAATGCATTCTTACCAACACGACGTTTTGGTTGGTGAACTGTCGTTAACGGAGGAGAGAAGTATTCAGCGAGTTCGATGTTGTCGTAACCGATCACTGAGATATCTTCAGGAATGCGGATGCCTTTTTCTTGCAGTCGGCTCATTAAGCCGAGTGCCATTGTGTCGTTAAAGCAGAATACCGCCGTTGGACGATCTTCCATCTCAACGATTTGTTCTGCAGCAAGAACAGCCGTATCACACTCGAAGTTGCCTTCGATGATCATATTGTCATCGGCAGAAATTTTAGCTTCGTTAAGTGCGCGCTTGTAACCGGCAATACGTTCAACACATGCTGCTTTGTCTAAGTGGCCACTTAAACATGCAATCTTAGAGTGACCGCGTTCAATAAGGTATTTGGTCGCTAGGTAGCCACCTTCTTCAGAGTTATCGATGATCTTATCAGCTTGAGAACTCTCTGGGCCCCAGTCCATAATAACTTTAGGGATGTCAGCGTGACGGTCTAACATCTCTCTTAGTTCTTCAGTTAGGTCAGAACACATAACTAAGATGCCATCTACACGTTTCTCTGCAAGCATTCGAATGTAGTCACGTTGCTTCTCATAGATACCGCCCGTATTACACAGGATCAAAGTGTAACCTTGACGGTAGCAGTAGCTCTCAACACCATCGATAACTTCAGAGAAGAATAGATTAGTTGATTGAGTCACTAGCATGCCGATGGTGCGTGTTGTATTACACTTCAAGCTACGAGCAACAGCACTTGGTGCATAGTTCAGTTCATCTACGGCTTTGTTTACTTTTTCTTGCGTTGCTTCTGCAACAAAGCGAGTTTTATTGATTACGTGAGAAACGGTTGTTGTTGATACGCCGGCTAAGCGAGCGACATCTTTTATAGTGGCCATGGTTTTATCCTATTAGAAGCTACTTTCCCAAAGTACGGAATAAAGTAGCCGTTAAGCTACCTAACTAAGAGCTTAAATTTGTAGGGCTCTTTGGGTATTAAAAGTGCTAAAAAACAAAAAACCGCTATTGAGCGGCTTGTCTTAACACCGAAATGCTCAAAACTATAATAAGCATAGCATTTCGTGAATGTTTCATATTTTATCGTTTGCGGTCACAATTTTAGACTGACTAGAAATTACTCGCAATAAAATTCACCCGGAAATCCGGGTGAATTGTCACATTCTTCTGAATTTATTTAACGAGTCATCCAATAAGCTATTCACCAGCTAAATATTGAGTGTCTAATTGACAGAATGCGAGTAGCAACGATGAGACGGAGGCGTAGAAACCGAATTCATCAACGTCATGACATTTCACGTTGAACTTTGGTAACCAAGTCAGCAGTTGTTGTTCGATAAACTGCTGTTGAGCGGCAAATGAATTCTCTAGTTCTTCTTCAATATTCGTTTCGTTTGAACGAATGATCAAGTTACCAAGGAAATCGAGTTCGATAGCAATGTGGTCTGCTGGCTCTTTTAGATCTTGGTTCACAACTAAGTTGTGCTTAGCCATGATCTCTTCCATATCTTTTGCTGGCTTATCATTCAAAAGGCCAGTTTCGCCGATATACATTGAAGCGTAAGGAAGAGCGCCGTGCTTATCTGTCTTTAAGAAAAGATCGCAAAAGTCTGCAGACAGTTCTAGCTGAGCATCTTCACGAGTTTGTAGGCGGTTCAGCGCATCCACTAACTTATCAATCGCTGGCTTTAGTGTCTCATTTTCGCCTAAACCAGTTAGGAAAGAACGAATTTCAACAGAGTGGTAGTGATCGAGTTCTTCTTGAGTGAGCTCTTTGGCAAATAAGCTTGATAGCCACCAGTATATTTCTGCTCTTTGCTCGTTGAACGCTTTCGTATCTTTCATTTGTTAGATCCTGACTTAGTCTTGTGATGTTGCTTATATGCATCTTGAAGTCACTTGGGCATAAGCACACCAAGGCTGAATAACAAGGTTATTTGCGAAACGCAAAGTTACTCGTTAGTAGTAATGCCTATATTGAATTGCGATGGACGATAAATAGCAAGGTTTAAGATTGTCTTGTATCAAAAAAAATCCATGTTTCTGGCTTTTATCTTCTGTACCACTAGAATTGTTACTAGTTATGAATAGAATAGTCACTGAAACTATTAAATAAGAAAAGTGGTGTAGATGAGCTATCACGTATTAGTCGTAGAAGATGATGTGGTAACCCGCAGTAAACTGGTTGGATACTTCCAGAACGAGGGTTACACAGTGAGCGAAGCAGAAAGCGGCGCTCAAATGAGAAACGTGTTAGAAGAAAACAACGTTGACCTCATTATGCTGGACATCAACTTACCAGGCGAAGATGGATTGATGCTAACTCGCGAATTACGCAGTCAATCAGACATTGGAATTATTTTAGTTACTGGACGCACGGATAGCATCGACAAGATCGTAGGCCTTGAAATGGGCGCTGACGATTACGTTACTAAACCCTTCGAACTTCGCGAGTTATTAGTTCGAGTTAAAAACCTACTTTGGCGTATCTCTGCTGCTCGTAAAACAGCAGCGGGCGCTGTAGAAGAAACATCAGATGAGTCTGTGGTTCGTTTTGGTGAGTGGACATTTGATATCCCTCGTCGTGCGTTAAGCAAGAACGGCGAACCAGTGAAACTGACCAAAGCAGAATACGAACTGCTAGTGGCTTTGTCTTCTTACCCTAATCAAGTATTAAGCCGCGAACGTATTTTGAATATGATTAGCCACCGAGTGGACGCGCCTAATGACCGTACTATCGACGTATTGATTCGTCGTATGCGTGCAAAAATGGAGTTTGATCCTAAGAACCCACAAATTTTTGTGACGGTTCACGGTGAAGGTTATATGTTCGCTGGTGATTGATTTCCTTCGGAAGTGATTAATCAACAACGACATTTAAACGTAAAAAGCCGAGACACCATTGATGTCTCGGCTTTTTTATGGTTCATCG
>NZ_JBFROH010000033.1:0-61181 GCF_041471425.1 Vibrio sp. 10N.261.52.C2
GTACTTTTCGCCATTTTTTGGAGGGTGTCAGCATTAAAGAATTGCTTAAATTGCTTCTGTAAGGAGATAATCGTCATCGGCTTCACTATTGATGTAGGTAGTTTGTTTGGCGACGATTATCTGATCATAAATGAAGCCTTTTTTCTATCTAAATAAACAAGTTAGCTCTTAAGATCCTGTCTATGAGGGTCTGTTAACTTTTAGTGGTTAAATTTTGTTCGAGATAGAATCGTTTTAGGCGCGGCAAGGAGTATGTAGCCTAGTCATTCTAAGTTAATACTTCTTAACAAAGCATAAAACGATTCTAGCCGAACCCTTCGGGCAGCCTTTGTGGTTCATTTCTACTGCGTTATCGGCTTCTCATGTAGGCTAGCTACACTTCAAAGCCTCTGCCTTGTAGAAATTTCCCACAAAGTGCTGCAAAAATCAGCTCTAAAGGTCAACAGACCCTAGACGTTCACCAGAAACGACACTCATTAAAAAAGGCTCACTAGACGTTATCTAGTGAGCCTTTTTGATTTCTCTGGATTAGCTTTTGGAAGACTTGAGCTTATTAGCCTTCAGAGTTCAGTACGGCATCTAGCTTCGCCATCGAGTCTGAGAAGTAGGGGTTGTAGGTCAAACGCGCATGGTTCTTCCCTTCTTCACGATAGCCCCAAGCTGAGTACCAAACCTCACTGGTTGCATTGCATTGTTCTTCAAACCCTTCTGCCTGACCATTGGAGCAAATCTTCTCGCTACCATTGATTCCGTAATAAGGGTTGTTTGGTGAGAACAGTAAGCCCATGTGAGAGCCGTTCGAGATGCGTTGCTCTGGGATCTTCATGCTGTACTGAACAGCGCGAGGATCCTCGAGAGTCGTCTCTCCTTGCCAAACCAACACATTGTTTGGATTCGGCATAGATTCAGTAAAGGCTTGCTGAACGTAGTTGGTGTCAATCACGCTGTCGCCTTCACTCATCATAATAAAAACTGGTTTATCGAAGTGTTTATCTTGTAAGTCACCACGTACGACTTCTGATGTCTCGTAGTAAACCGATGCACCATTCATTGGCAACGAGTTGTAACGCAACACATTGTCTTCAGGATCTTGATCCGCCCAAGTGACAAAGTAGCTTGCTAGTCCCGCGTATTGAACGGCAGACGAGCTCGGTTGAAACGCAGGTGAGAACAGCAGTAACCCAGAGATCTTTGGATCGTTCATCGCCTGTGAAGTCACGAGGTTCGCGCCGGTTGAATAGCCGCCTAGCCAAACAGAATCATACTCTTGCTCAAGTAACTTCGTATGATGAGCCACCACACCTTGCCAATCTTCTAGGCTCGGCTGCATTAAATCACCCACGCGACTGCCGTGACCCGGAAGTAATACGGTTCTCACTAAGTAACCTTGCTCTGCCAAATGGGTAGCGATGTCTTTAAATGAGTAAGGTGAGTCGCCTAATCCATGAACCAATAATACCGCCTTGCCGTTTGGCGAGGTTGGTTGATACTCGGTTGGTGAATTGAGTTGGATCTCGAGTTGCTTGTCTTCCGTCATGAACACGCGGTTTTTCAATAACCAATCTTGTGTGTCATTGACGTAGGCATCAAAGCTGTCTTGCTGATAGCTAGGCAAGTCTGGAGATGTTTCGTAAGCGGGTATCGGTGTCTCGTTGGAACAACCAACGAGACTTAAAGTCGTTAAGGCCAGCAGTGCTAGGAGGGGCTTTCTTTGCATTATGTAATCTTGTCTCTGTTGTGCTTTCACTATGTCTGAAACTAAAGTTTAGGTTACTTTTTGCTTGAAAGGTCTTCGTATTCACCTTCAATAACACCGGCATCATTGGTTGATGACTGACGAGTGTTCATATGAGCTGCGAAACCTTGTTTCTTCATTTGATTCTGAATGCGCTTGCCAGTAATTAAAGCTGCAATAGCTAAAGGAATAGCAAGGATCAAGCTTGTGAATAACGCCAAAAGGCCAGTAAACAATGCAACAATCGTAACTAATATATTTTTCATATTCATTCCTCTTTTTCTATGTTGTTACTTTATCGCTTCTATTCTGAACGAAACATGAACGCCGTTAATAAATCTCTGAGAGTCACTATGACACGGATGTGTGCTGTTAGGGAGTTTATATGTAGTCATAATCACGCACTAAAAACATGGAATAAAACTAAGTTTAATAAAATCAATATGTTAAAAGTTGGCACGCTTGATGCTCTATAGGGGTTGGAATAAGTCACTGTAAGCAAAGTACTTACAGTTAATAAAAATTACTGGAGCCCTTATATGTTCTGTATTCAATGTGAACAAACAATTCAAACCCCAACCGTAAAAGGCTGTTCTTTCGCACAAGGTATGTGTGGTAAAACTTCGGAAGTATCCGACCTTCAAGACGTGTTGGTGCATTCTCTTCAAGGTGTTTCTTTTTGGGCCAATTTGGGCCGTGCGTGTGATGTTATTGATACTGAAATCGACGAGTGGGCGCCAAAAGCGTTTTTCGCAACACTAACCAACGTTAACTTCGACCCTGCTCGTATCATCGAATTCGCACAACAGTCCCATGAATTCAAGCAGCGTTTAGAGCAACAGGTTCGCGCGGCAGCGACATTGATTGGTTTTGAGATCCCAGCGCTTTCTGCTGCTGCTCAATTCGACCTTCCAACGGACTCTTCAGAGCTATTGGCGCTTGCCCCTCAAGCGGCGGTAAACCGTGGTCACGACTCTCAACACGAAGATGTGATTGGTCTTCGCCTTCTTTGCCTATACGGTCTAAAAGGTGCAGCAGCTTACATGGAGCACGCACGTGTTCTTGGTCAAACTGATAATGCTATTTTCGCTGAATACCATGAAATCATGGCGTTCCTAGGTACAGATCCATCAGACCTAAAACAACTGTTAGATACGTCTATGCAGATCGGCTTAATGAACTACAAGGTCATGGAAATGTTGGATAAAGGCGAGACAGATACCTTCGGTCACCCTCAACCAACAACCGTGAATGTGAAGACGAAGCGAGGTCACTGTATCCTTGTTTCTGGTCACGACCTGCATGATCTAGAAAAGATCCTTCAACAAACGGAAGGCAAGGGCATTAACGTTTACACCAACGGTGAGATGCTACCTGCACACGGCTACCCTGAACTAAACAAGTACCCACACCTTGCGGGTAACTACGGCAGCGCTTGGCAGAACCAGCAAAAAGAATTTGCGAACTTCCCAGGTGCGATCGTAATGACATCTAACTGTCTGCTTAACCCAGATGTGGGCTCGTACGCTGACCGCCTATTTACGCGTAGCATCGTAGGCTGGCCGGGTGTTGCTCACCTTGAAGGTGACGATTTCAGTGCAGTGATCGATTGTGCTCTTGCGCAAGAAGGCTTTAAGCATGACGAGATCGAGCAAATGATCACTGTCGGTTTTGGTCGTAACGCCTTGATGGAAGCAGCGCCTGCGGTTGTTGAACAAGTGAAAGAAGGCAACATCAAACACTTCTTCCTAGTGGGTGGTTGTGACGGCGACAAATCTGAACGTAGCTACTACACAGATTTCACAGCTCAAGCGCCAGAAGATTCAGTAATCCTGACATTGGCATGTGGTAAATTCCGTTTCAACAAAAACCAATTCGGCGACATTAACGGTATTCCACGTCTGCTCGATGTTGGCCAATGTAACGATGCATACTCAGCGATTCAGCTTGCTCTTGCGCTGTCTCAAGAGTTTGATTGTGGCATCAACGAACTACCACTAACACTTGTTCTTTCTTGGTTCGAGCAAAAAGCGATCGTTATCCTGCTTACTCTGTTCGCACTGGGTGTGAAAGGTATCTACACAGGCCCAACAGCGCCTGCATTCCTAACTGAAAACCTACTAAAGATTATTCAAGACGAGTTCGATATGCGTTCTATCTCAACGCCAGAGCAAGATCTTAAAACAATCTTAGCAGCTTAATCTAAGCCCACTCCCAAGCCCCGTTGTTGCTGTTCTCTAGGAACGTGCAGCGGCGGGGCTTTTTAGATTTAATTCTTTAGTATCAGTGAGGTGTGTGAACTATGTATGCATGGTCGGATAGCGATTCAATCAATTTAGTGTGTTTAAAGAAATGGCACGAGACGCCAGATACGGTCAGCTTTGAGCTTGGCAGTATTCCACAAGATTTACATTTCAATTTTAAGCCCGGTCAGTTCATCACCTTGGGTTTAGATATGCCGACGAAAACGGATTACCGTGCTTATTCCGTGGCTTCTTGCCCCGAAGATAACCGCCTGAAGTTGACGGTCAAGCGTGTGGAAGGTGGCTTGGTTTCGAACTTTATTGTTGATGAGCTTGATGAAGGTGACGAGGTTTCTGTGTTGAAGCCGGCAGGCTCGTTTAACTGTATTGATTGCATGCCAACGGCAACAAAGAAAGTAACGCTAGTGAGTGCGGGCTGTGGCATTACACCCGTAATGGCGATGGTAAAATATTGGCTGTCTCAAGACAGTGACATTGAGATTGATTTCGTCCACATGGCACGCAACAAGCTTGAGACTATCTACTTTCAAGAACTTCATCAGCTCGATGAATCACATGCGAATTTCAACTTAAAACTGCTGTTAAAAGACAACGAAGGAACAACCGCCCCTCAAGGTCGTTTAGATAAAAACTGGTTGGTGAAACTGAGCCCAGATATCTTAGATAGAACGGTTTACCTGTGTGGGCCTGTCGGCTTCATGCAAGATATTGAGAGTTATCTGAAAGAGCTTGAGTTCAACATGGATAACTTCTATCAAGAAAGCTTTACTCCTGCTACTCAGGATGCTCAATCAGAAGCGTCAAACGCCGAAATTGCTGACGATACGAATAGTGCTGTTAAGGTATTTGTGCCTGCGTTCGGCGCTGAAGTTGAAGCGGAAACTGGCACACCATTGGCGGATTCATTAGAAAAAGCAGGCGTTCCAATTATTATCGCTTGTCGTAGTGGGATTTGTGGTTCGTGTAAATGCAAAGTGACCAAAGGATCTGTGGAATCAAGCAGCCAAGAAACATTGACGCCAGAGCAGATTGAACAGGGCTACGTGCTTGCATGTTCAAGCTCGATTCAGTCAGATGTTGAGGTTGAGTTATAACAGACGTAAAGCTGTGCAAGAGTGATGAAGACAAGATCTTATTATAGCGATAAAAGTTAGGGCGCTAGATGTAAAAAGGCCACCTAGATCAGTTAGAGAGAGCAGATCTAAGTGGCAACCCTCTTGTTTATACGGGGGAGTAAAACAAAAGGGGTTGCGAAGTCCATACAGACTTCGCAGATATAGTTATTATGTTGTGGAGCTTGTTGCGATGGACGTATCTACAAGAGCGAAGTTAATTAAACTTCTGGGTATGTCTTGTAGCGTACACCCATCATCTGTTCCATACAGTGAACAACTTGGCAGCTGTAGCCAAACTCGTTATCGTACCAAATGTACAGCACGGCACGGTTGTCTTGTGCGATAGTCGCCACACCGTCAACCACACCTGGGTGACGAGAGCCAACCAAGTCGGTAGATACAATCTCAGTCGAGTCTGTGTAATCAATTTGTGCAGACAAAGCAGAAGACAGCGCCATTTCACGCAGGTACTCGTTCAACTCTTCTTTGTTTGTGCCTTTCTCAAGGTTTAGGTTCGCAACTGCCATTGAAACGTTTGGCGTAGGAACGCGAATCGCATTACCTGTTAGCTTACCTTCCATTTCCGGCATCGCTTTTGATACTGCTTTAGCAGCGCCAGTCGATGTCAGTACCATGTTCAATGATGCAGCACGACCACGACGATCACCCGAGTGGAAGTTATCGATTAGGTTTTGATCATTGGTAAATGAGTGCACCGTTTCGATGTGACCAGACAGCACGCCAAACTTGTCGTGAACCGCTTTCAATACTGGCGTGATTGCGTTAGTAGTACAGCTTGCTGCAGAGATGATGGTGTCTTCTGGCTGAATAACATTTTCATTCACACCAAATACCACGTTCTTGATGTCGCCTTTACCAGGTGCAGTCAGTAGCACTTTCTTCGCACCGTTACACGCAACGTGTTGGCTCAGGCCTTCCGCGTCACGCCATACGCCTGTGTTATCAACCACAAGTGCATTTTCAACACCGTAAGCCGTGTAATCCACTTCTTCTGGTTTGTTTGCGTAGATAACTTGGATGAAGTTACCGTTAACGATGATCGCTTTGCGTTCTTGGTCTACAACAATGCTGCCGTTGAATTGGCCGTGTACAGAGTCACGACGAAGCAGGCTTGCACGTTTTTCTAGGTCGCCATCTTTGCCGCCGCGTACAACGATTGCACGTAAACGCAGTGGGTACCCCGGGCCACTTTTCTCGATCAACAGACGAGTTAGCAGTCGGCCAATACGACCAAAACCGTACAATACAACGTCACGAGGTTCTGTCATTGCATCGCCTTCAAGCGATTCGATAAGTGCAGTTTGTAGGAAATCATCCAACCCATGTGTGTCTTCGCGATCTTGCCAGAATGAATGCGCAAGACGACCAACATCAACGCGGCATGGAGACAAGCGCATTGATAGTAGATGCTGGATAATTGGTTGAGTTTGTTCCGCGGTTAGCGGTGAGCCAGTGTAACGTTTTGCGATGCGGTGAGCTTTGATGATGTCGATAGTAGTTGCGTTAACTAAGGTCTTACCGAAGAGGATAACTTCTACGCCTTTTTGGCGGTATAACTGACCTAAAGTTGGAGCGATGGATTCAGCAATAGTTTGACTAGTTTGCCAGTCTAGGAGGTGCTTTTCGGGACTCATCTTTACTCGGGACCTTTCACGTTAAGTTTCTGCAGTCATGGCGGTTGTAGGGAAGCCAATCAGCATAGGGGGTTGAGCTATCAAGCGGTGGTCTTTAGTGCCACTTAATTCTGCTTGAATGCGTTGTGTGTAACTTGTAATTTTTATGTGGCAGGATTGTAAGGTACGACTGGTTATTCTGCTAGGAAAAATAAATGCAGACAAAATATCTGTAAATTGACTTTGTATTAGCCAAAAATCAAGATTTGAACGTAGATAAAGACTATTTACTTTAACAATCTGTAGCACTTATTTTTCGTCAAAAAATACTCAATTCAAAGGATAATATGTAATACAGGTTATATTGAACATTAAAGGTGTGATCGTTAACTCAAGTTACACGTAAACAGTAAACGATAAATAAGGGAATTAACGAGTATTGATGTTCGACCTTTGAATAAGCCTAGCTTGAGTGTGAAAAGTGCATCACGCAAACGATTGGATGTCACAATTTTAACCTAACTATCCACTTTGTTAGCACGCAGAGTCATTATTCACAGTCTAGTTGAGCCGCAGAATGTGGATGTGTACTTGTTATGCCGGTGATAATAACTGGAGAAAACGTCTTTTGTTTACATTTTGCTCACTAAAACCTCGCTTGCTTACATCTCATTTGTAGAAACCTCCTCGAGTAGACCTCTCTCACGTAACGTTCACTTGTCTAAAATCGGCTTGTCTCAATCTCACTTAGTAAAGCAGACTCCTCCGCTTTAAAGCTCCGTTCTGGATATCAGTTGGTTCTAATTTTTCGTTCTGGGCTCAGAGTAACGTTTGTTCATATCCAATTTGATCAATAACCCCCTGTTAATGTCCTATCCTTAATCTGGGCTAGGTAAATTACTTTCGGGAAGGGAGTAGTTATAAAAATGATAAATATGTCAATTAGATGGCGTCTTATTTTTCTTTCTACGGTTTCTGTACTCATTATGTTTGGGTTTACAGTGAATGAAGTGCTTAAGAACGAAAAGAAGATGAATCACCTTGAAACAACCCGTATTAAGGTTGAAGCGCTTCAATCTTTTAATACGATTTCAAGTGATGCTTATCGATGGTTGGTTCTGTCTAATGACTCTTCAGAGAAAGGTCTGCTGCTTTTAAAACTGAAAACTGATTTGACTAGGCTAGCTCAATACGAGAAACAGCTTCAACAGTTCGACAGTAATTGGACTGTTGAACCAAAGCTGGTTGAGCTTAAGAGCGTATTAGAGAGACTCGCCCGTGTAACCTCCAGTATTAACAGGGACGCGTCACAGGTTACTGATAACAACACGCAACTGACAGAGCGTGCCTTCGACTTGTTAAAAGGCGTGTTAATGGAGCTATCTGAATATCGTATTAACATTGTGGATGAAAAAGTCAGTCAAGCTAACGCGATGTTTATCAATCTTACTCATTATGTGTTCTGGACTCAGCGAGAAGCGTGGCTGAGTTACCGTTTGTATCGCTCTCCGGAGCTGATTGATCAATATTTATTGAGTTATGTTGGTGCTTTAGAAAGGCAGCTGCAATTATTAGATACGTTTTTCCGATCAGGTAGTCGCTCGCCTGAAATTAGAAAGCTACTAAATACGTTTTCTAAAGATGAATTTCAAAACCGATTTACCGATCGAATCCTCAAAGGTGACTTCTCTTCACCTGAAATATATGAACATGTGGAAGGTTTAGAACGAAAGAAGTTGGCGATTTCAAAGGCAGTGGGTGCTTATACCAAGCAATTACAGTTTGATCTGACCAACAATATAGCGCTACAAAAAAAGCAAACCCTGATCATGACTTTGCTTATTCTTGCCATTTCAGGTGTGTTGTTGTGGCTCGGTGTAGCAACGTCTCTTCGCTTAAATCGAAACTTATCGATTATCCTAAGAGGGGTATCTGAATGCGCAGATAGCTACGGTGAACCTAAGGTGATTCAGATTCAAGGGAACGATGAACTCACCGAGTTCACTGAAACTCTAAATCGAGTGATGGAGCGTAACTACTTTCACAATAAAGAGTTGATAACAGCAAAAGAAGACGCGATTTCGGCCAATAAAGCCAAAAGCGCATTTTTAGCCAATATGTCACATGAAATACGCACGCCACTTAACGGGATCATTGGCATGGCTGAGATCTTATCTCAAAGCCAACTGAGCCCAAATCAACAAGAAGTACTGGGGGATATCGAATCGTCTTCTCACTCTTTACTGGTGCTGCTGAATGACATACTCGACCTGTCTAAAATCGAGTCGGGTAACTTGATGTTGTCACCACACAATGCTGATTTGCGAGAAGCGGTTTATGACTCTGTGAGTGTGATTCAGTCGAAAGCGATAAGTAAGGATATTGAGCTCGACATCAATATCGATTATCAAACGCCGTCACAACTGTTTTTCGATGAGTACCGCGTGAGACAGGTGCTGACCAATCTGCTTTCTAATGCCATCAAATTTACGTCTAAGGGCACAATTACAACTGACATTGCTTATACACCTATGTCTATGGGCAGGGGCAAGCTTGAATGCAGCGTGTCTGATACCGGGATTGGGATTGAGCCCGAGAAGTTAGAGTCCATATTTGAACCTTTCACTCAAGAAGATGGCAGCATTACCCGTCAATTTGGCGGTACGGGGTTAGGGCTTGCGATTTGTCGACAGCTTGTTGATTTGATGGGTGGTTACATTACCGCGCGTTCAGTGAAAGGAGAGGGCTCTACATTCACTTTTTGTTTGTATGTCGATGTTGTAGAAGCGCCTGTTCAAACTTTCGATAACCTGAGCCGAGCGACCATCATCTCGAACTCTTTCAATTACCTCGATCAGCTCGTTAAAGAGTGTGAGCGTTTGAATGTTCGAGCCAATGTGGTGTCATCCATTGCTGCTCTTAGTGAAAGTGTAAAAGAAAGTGACTTCATACTTTATTGTCATACCTTGCACCACTCTATGGAAAAAGATCTTGCGACGTTGAAGGTGATATATCCTCTTGCTCGCGTCATCGTTTGTCAGCATCACCTATTTAAAACCAACCTAATCAGAGAAACGGTCCACTCGACTCATACCTTGCCATTCTTGGGCCGACGTTTCTTAACCAGCTTACAATCTCTCGATGTGGGCGAAGAGCAAACGCCTCAAGTGGAAGCAAAAGATGAAGAAGTTCGCTCTCTGAATCGACGCATTTTGATCGTTGAAGACAATCTGATGAATCAAAAAATAGCGAGCTTCTTCCTTGAGCAAGCGGGTTATGAATATTTGATTGCCAGTAATGGCCAAGAAGCGGTGGATGTCATCACCCAGGGTGCTCAGTTTGATGCAGTCTTAATGGACTGCATGATGCCTGTTATGGATGGCATAACGGCGACTCGTGCGATACGTCAGTGGGAAGCCGATCAACAAGTCACACCATTACCCATCATAGCTTTAACCGCCAGTGTTCTAGAAGAAGACATCAAAGATTGTTTTGAAGCCGGTATGAACGCCTACTTACCTAAACCCTATAAATCTCACCAGCTGTACGATCTTTTCAGTAGCCTTGATATTGTCTAGGGCTCCCGTATCAAGGCTAGCGCGGCGCTACTTAACGAACTTCCAATCCAAGGTTGTATTGTGCAAGGCAACGACCGACATAGCTGATGTTCAGCAAGGCTGCGACTAAGATGGTGCTGATGTGGGCGACGATTTGAATTGGCAGTGAGAAGTGATCGGCCATTGGATAAGCAACAATAATACTGAGAAGCATAAGCAAGGTTGTGATAGCTAGACTGAAGTTTGAAACAGAAAGCAGAGTTTGAAAGCGTTGAGTCATCGTCTTCATATTGAATTCCTAATTGCTATTAATAATTATGATACTTGTTATTAATATCAATTAGCGTTCCAGTTTTAATTTACATTTAAAATCATAATCTTATGTAATTTCGCTTGTTTTTAGAGTCTAAGTGACACGTGCGAATTACAGGTCTTTATGACTTGATCGTGTTTCTTTACCATTGTCTAAACCCACAAGTATCGATGTGGAATCGAACACCTGAATATAAACCAAGCCCAACATTATTTTTTTGCCCGAATTCCGAATGAATATTTTTAAGTTTCACGTGTAGATCTTCGCGAGTAATGTCATTTGCAGGCACTAGGTCTAAGGCACAAAACTCTAAGTGCTTACTTCGCAGTGCACCACCAGCTTGTTGATTGTAGATATCGGTTCGCTCTCCAGATACTGGTATAACAACACCGATTTCAGGCTCAATATATTGTTGTATGTACTTCAGGGTATTGATCATGTTTGGCACATGTTTCTTATTTGGGAGGGTAAACAAGGTTGTATTACTCATTGCCCAATCCGTCCCTTGCAATAGAACGAGATGCAGAGGCATGCTCTTAGTAACGCCATTGTCCTTGAGTTGTTGTCCGATTGCTCTCACTTGGTCTTGAGCGTGATTAAGGAGCATCCAACCTCGAAATGCTGATCGGGTCGGAACCTTGTAGCCATGAACATCGACCACGAGATCGTCATAAGTGATTTCGGTTTCTTCGGTATAAAGTTTCTCAAATTTTTCAGGGTAAGGTTGTGTCGTTGATAACGCCAAGGTTATCAGAATACTTCCGTACATAAAGTCTCTCCATCGCTAGTGTACACTCGTTATTTAGTTTGATACTGCTGTTGAGTTTCATTCATTTTGCTTAGGTACGCTTAAGCCTAGACGGTTAGGTTTAGATGCTTAAGTATAGACGCTGGAGTTTAGGTAAAAAAAACCCACTACTAAGAGTGGGTTACTAACATTGTTACAAGTAAATTAGCGAGGTTAGATTACTTCTTACCTTGGATTTGCTTGTCTTCTTCTGTCAGTTCACGAATGCGACGGCTGATGTCACGGCGAGCTTTAGAAATCTCAGCGCTCTTGATGATGTGGTCATCAACACGGTCTTCGTAGTCAGCTTTCATATTTTTGATAATGCCTAGGATCTCGTCGTGGGTCATCTCTGGCTTGATGTAATCAAGTAGGTTATCAAGAAGGTCGACACGCTTACGGTTGTCACGAACTTTCTTTTCGTTGTCTAAAAGTTCACGCTTAAGTTTGTTCTTACGTCGTGCTTGGTTAACAATTTCAAATACGCTGCTCATAGATTCCTTTTCCTATTCGTCAAATACGTTGTCTGCTTCTGATTAAAGCACATCAATTGATGATGTAACAGTCTTTAGATCAAAGCAAAAGTAAGGTTGTTTAATTATTCGTCACTCTCGCTGATGTGTGATTGTTTTTATCTTACCGTTCAAGTTAGTATCCCATGTAGATACTGCATTGATACGAAATGTGAAATGAATCAACAACAATTGGAAAACGAAGAATTGGACGAGAATGTCACTGAACCTTCAGCAGAACAAAACAAGCTTCGTGATGCGTATGTACAAGAGCGTACTTATTTGGAAGTCGTGGAAATAGAGCTAAACCGTTCTAAGATCATAATGATTGATGAACAGGGCAGAAAGAAACGAGTACCAATTTTGTCTGAACACTAGTTACTGCATTGTTAGGTGTTGAGATGGAATTATCAAAATAATAAAAAGGAAAAACGATGAACACAGTACTTTCCCCAATTGAAGCGAGAATTATCGGTTGTTTGATCGAGAAAGAAGTCACTACTCCCGATCATTACCCACTGACACTGAACAGTTTAACCACGGCATGCAATCAAAAGAGTAACCGTGAACCTGTTCTCTCTCTTTCTGAGTCAGATGTTTTAGATGCAGTTGATGGTTTAATCGGACGTCGCATGGTGAGTGATGAGAGCAGCTTCAATAGCCGTGTTAATAAGTATCAGCATCGTTTCTGCAACACTGAGTTCGGCGATCTGCAATTTACAGAGCAAGAGCGTGCAATCATCTGCTGTATGTTACTGCGCGGTGCGCAAACACCCGGTGAACTTCGTACTCGAACGGGTCGCCTTGCAAACTTTAGTGATGTGAAAGAAGTAGAAGCAACATTAGACAAACTCGCTGCAAGAGAAGCAGGTGCCTTGGTTGTGAAGCTGCCACGCGAAGCGGGTAAACGTGAATCACGCTACCAGCATTTGTTGAGCGGTGAAGTGGACGTTGAAGCGTTTGCGATGGCATCAGTAAGCGCGGCTGCCCCCTCTGCAACGAGTGAAAAGTTTGAAGAGCTTGAGTCTGAAGTTGCAAGCCTACGAGCAGAAGTGGCAGAGCTTAAGGCTCTGGTTGAATCACTGCTTTAAATGTCAGATGCTGATAAAAATGCGGATTGGGTCGTGTACTTGATCCGCAATCGTCACAATGCCCTTTATTGTGGCGTGACGAACAATCTAGAACGTCGATTTGAACAACATCAAACCGGTAAAGGCGCCAAAGCTTTAAAAGGTAAAGGCCCACTTAAGCTGGTTTGGAGCTTTGGTGTTGGCTCAAAAAGTGAGGCGTTGAAAACCGAATACGCGATCAAGCAGTTGCCCAAATCCCGCAAAGAAAAACTGGTATCACTCAAACTGATTATTGAGTGGCAAAAAGACAAAATTCAATATATCGAAGTCTCATAATTCATAGCTAAAATGTTTGTTATTGATTAAATCTTAATAGTGTAAGGAGCTATATCGGCTCTAGCTAAGCTTATGAATTTAAATGGTAATTACTCTTACCGTGAATGGGCTGAAATCATAATTTAACTCGTTGTTCTTAATCTCCATTCCAAATTAACATATTGCTCATTTAGAATGTCGTTCTAATTAGTGTTAGACGCTATCATTTATCATCGTTGTCCTACATAATATCCATTAGCCATACAAAGAGATGGTGTCATGCTAGGTTAAAAAATGAGCCAAAGTAGCTCATATAAAACGAGAAAAATATGAAACGTTTACTGATGTTGTTTGGACTTGCCGTATTTTCTGCGTCCGCTCTCTCCCATGGTACTCATGTCCTCAATGGGTACTGGGAATACCAAGATTATCTTTCCACTTTTCCAGAACAAAGAGCATTGACCGATAAAATGGTCGAGGCTGTACAAAATCACCCTGTGCCACTGAGAAGAATCCAAGACAAACCAATTACGATTTCCGTGGTGTATCCGGGCCAACAGATCTCGGATTACTGGGTTCGCAATATTCAAGCTTTTGAGAAGCGTCTCGATAGGCTGAAGATCCGCTATCAAATAAATCAAGTGTTTACCCGTATTAATGCCGATCTCGCGCAGCAGAGTATTTCGTTGCAAGAAGCGATTGAAAACAAGACGGATTATTTGATTTTCACGCTAGATACCACGCGCCACCGCAAGTTTATCGAGCACGTGTTGACCTCTACAGACACCAAACTGATTCTTCAAAATATCACGACGCCAGTGCGAGCTTGGGCAGATAGACAGCCATTTATGTATGTGGGTTTTGACCATGCGACAGGCAGTTTAAAACTGGCGGACTATTTTAAACAAGTAAGTCCGCCAGACAGTAAGTATTCTGTTTTGTATTACTCACAAGGCTATATCAGTGATGCGCGTGGAGATACTTTTATCCATGAAGTGAATACGGATACCAACTTTACCCTTAAGTCTTCGTTTTACACAAAATCAAACAAAGACAGTGGCTACCAAGCGGCTAAAATCAGCATAGAGAACGATAAGGATCTAGACTTTATCTATGCATGTTCAACGGATGTCGCTCTCGGTGCAATGGAAGCGATTCGTGAATCGGGCCAAGACATCTTAGTGAATGGTTGGGGAGGCGGCTCTGCTGAACTTGAAGCCATTGCAAGGGGCGACCTAGATGTTACTGTCATGCGTATGAACGACGATACAGGCATTGCAATGGCAGAGGCGATCAAGTGGGATCTAGCCGGTTTGGAAGTGCCTACCGTTTACTCTGGTGAATTTGAAATTGTCACCAAGGAAGATTCCCCAGAACGTATTTCAGAACTTAAACAGCGAGCATTTAGGTACTCAGGTCACTAATGAAGAAAAGTTACGCCAGTACACCTAGAAACACTTTAGCTAGACTCATTACGCGTATCGTTATTTTGGTGATAGGCGTGATGGCACTTGGCGTGCTTATTCATAATTATGAAACCAGCAGTAATATCGTACAGCAAGAGACGAATCGAACGGTACAGCAAACCTCAAGCCTGATCCAAAACATGTTTGATTATCGTTTGTCGGTGCTGCAAATCCATCAAGACAGTAGCTCACACAGTGAAACTCTCAGAGAGCACTTTGATACGGGTAATGACGAGACTCTGAGCTACTTTTTCTTTGGTGTTGACCAACGTGAACCGGATCATGCACCAGATTTACGCTTTGTCTCAACCCACGATGGTTTGGCTTGGGAAGACGGCAACAGTCAATTTTATGGTTTGGATGAGTCCAACTTAAAGCATATTTCTGATGAGGTTTCGTTCAGCAGTAATTGGCATTTTATTAAACTGAGGACAGATATAGGTAAGCGTCACTTGTTGGCTCGCCGTACCCCTATTGTTGATAACGCTACTGGGGAAGTCCTTGGTCAACTCTATATCGCCATTGTGCTTGACAACAACTTCTCTTTGGCTGAGTCAATCCAACAGGGCAGTAATAGCGAAAATATCGTGATTGAAGCGCACGGTACACCGGTGACATCGACATTCAGTGGTGATGAAAGCTACACCATTACTGACATCCTCAATTACCAAATGTACGAACAGTTGCCGCGTCATTTCGTTACCATCGCAACCATTAAGATTAATGCTGTTGAAACTCCTTTAATCATTCGAGCTGTTCAAAAAAATAATAATTTCATTGCGTTAGAAGAGAATTATCAGCGTGCGATCATCGTGGTGATTGTGGTGATCATATTGATGTCTTTTTTTGCTCGAACTTGGATTCAAAAGAGAGTCTCAGCCGAGCTTGATAAGCTAATGGACTTTACTCGTTCGGCAAGTGCTAGCGAAGAGTACAACAAGTTCGATGGCTCTAACATTTTCGAATTTCATCATATTGGTTGTACTCTTGAAGACACCTTTGAGCGCTTATCTGAACAGAATCAAAAATTCCAAGATCTCTTTAACTTTGCTCATTCGCCTATCTTAGTTTGGTCTGAAAAAGGCGATTTGATTCAGATGAACCCCGCCGCTCGCATGGCGTTGTTCGATGCTGATGACAATTATGGTCCAATTGCCCAAGAGTTTGAGCAGCGAATGCTGCCTAATATTCAAATGGTGGTTCAGGGTTCTAAACTGACGGGTATTAACGTACCCATTGGTGAAAAGGTGTTTCGTTGGAACATGTCTGCTATTCGCGTGGAACACGGCATCACAGGAGTGGTGGTACAAGGGCAAGATATTACTAAGCTAATCGAGGCGGAAAGACAGGCTGATCGAGCAAGAGAAGAAGCTGAGCATCTTGCGAATGTGCGAGCAGACTTCTTAGCTAAGATGAGTCATGAGATTCGCACGCCGCTCAACGGTATTCTCGGTGTGTCTCAGCTGCTCAAGCGCTCTATGCACAATGAAGATAATCGCGAGCAGGTGGATGTACTGTGTAATAGTGCGGAACATTTACTGGCGGTACTTAACGATATCTTGGACTTCTCAAAGATTGAGCAAGGGCAGTTTAATATTCAAAAGAAAGACTTCCGTTTAGGGGAGTTAGTTAATACCTTAGACAGCATCTATCGACCGCTGTGTGAAGATAAATCCGTCGAATTTACCATTGTGAATCACTTGGTTGATGACATTGAAATCAATACCGACCAAGTACGCCTCAATCAGATCATGTTTAATCTGTTGAGTAATGCTTTTAAATTCACTCATCAAGGCGGTATCTCCGTCAGCTTTGAGCTCGAGAGTATCTTTAACTCCGATCACGCCAGCTTGATCGTTCGAGTGAAAGATTCTGGCATTGGTATTGATGAAAGCAAAATTGATGCTGTTTTTGAACCCTTTGTTCAAGCCGAAGAGACCACCACTCGTGAATATGGTGGCACTGGTTTAGGACTTACAATTGTAAAAAATCTGGTCGATATGCTGGAAGGGGACATTCAAGTCCGCAGCGTGATAGGTCAAGGCTCAGAGTTCACGATAGAAATTCCTGTAGTCGTACACGCCAAGCCGCTATTAGTCGATGCTAAGCAACAAGCTGAGGTTGAGCCAGAGGCGTTGTTTAGTCGACCTTTGAATGTGTTGCTGGTGGAAGACAATCACACCAACGCCTTTATTGCTCAGGCTTTCTGTAAGAAATATGGCATGGTCGTCACCTGGGTAAAAGATGGCTTAGAAGCGATTGAGATGGCTAAGACGATTACCTATGACTTGATCTTGATGGATAACCAACTCCCTAATCTCGGTGGTGTTGAAACCACTCAGCAGCTAAGAGGTGAGATTGGTGTGTCAGCCCCTATTTATGCGTGTACCGCTGATGCTCAAGAGTCAACTAGAGACAGCTTTATGGCCGCAGGGGCGAATTACGTGATTGTAAAGCCGATTAAAGAAGAGTCGCTCCACCAAGCGTTTGTTCATTTCAAAAACTCATACTGGAATGACACAGAGCACTAGGCTTTAACTTAGTGCTCTTTAATGGAGTCTGTTGAAGAGAAGTAACTAATTTTCTGCCTTTATATCGAGCCAGCGACAAAGGCTTGTTCCAATAGCAGCGTTTTCAACTCATCACTCATATCTAGGTGTTCAGGGAATTGGATACCTAGCAGCCAGCCTTGTCTTTGCCTTTTCTTACTTACCACCTTGTAGACAAGATCGTCATCTAAGTACTCATTTAAGTCAGAATTAACTTTTATCTTCCAGCCGACATCAATATCTGATTGCTGGGTAAGATAGATACCGCACCCTGACGCTGAAAAGTCGACTAGTGTGGCATCCAGCGACAAGGTATCAAAAGTGACTTCACAGCTGAGACGTACTTTATACCTTTCGTGTTCACGAATAGGCTTGGTTGCAAAGTTTGAGGGTGGGCGAAGGAAGATTAGATGTGCTGGAGAGGTGATATGAGCCAGTACATTGGTTTTGAACGCGACAATGTGCCCAAGTTCGGTGTCGGTAATCGCACGAACAATAATATCAACGTTTGTGAGCTTTCTCAGCGTCAGTGCTTCTGTCGCTTTTTGCGTAAGCTCTAGGATGAGGTACTGATCTTCTTTGTGTCCGATATAAAGTGTACTGATCTGGATTGAGTCGTCTGGGCCAAATTCCAATACACCTGCTGTTTTTGTACCTGGCTTTAGGTATCTGAACAGTTCTAAGTTTTTATCTTTATGCATATTCGTTACTGAATAATGTTAATCGTTTGATAAAATAATATAACGCCCTGATAAAACTATGTCATTAGTTTCATTGAAGTAATTAGCAGCGTACAACAAAAAAGTGAATCGCTATCTCAAGTAAACAACGGCTTACTCTTGTCGTAAAACAAGATACACTGCTGACAGATATATACTTGATGGAGAAATAGTAAATGGAACTGGAAACCTTATTGAATACTCTGGCTGAAACCCCAGAGGCCGTGCAATTTGAAGATACAATGCAAGTGATCGAAGCTCACTATGATTTTTCTGAGCGCGAATTTCGCAATGGTGAGGTAGTGAACGCTGCAGGGCAGAATAATGGTTCGTGTAAGATTTTTGCTTTTGGTTTAGAGCAAGGCCTATCAGCAGAGCAAACACTTGCTTGTTTTGGTCAATTTTATCGTAACGACGTGCTAGGTTTTCCTGAGAACAGCGACCATCAAAATATTCGTAACTTTATGGTTCATGGCTGGAATGGTATCCAGTTTTCTCAGCCTGCGCTGGTTGCAAAAGTGAAGTAGACACTAACCAGGTAACGATTAGGTCGAAATTTAATCTCAGTATTTTGAAGCGAGAAAACAACCTCTCGCTTTTTTTGTCTATGTTGAACTGGCTAGTAACTTGCTATCCAGTAACTTACTAAATGGGCTCTAAACTACTGAACGGGCAGGGCAGACAAGCACTTACGACACATACAAACTCCAGCCTTTGGAATATCGCTAGTATCTCGTTTTTCTAACTCAAAACACCAACACGTCTCTTTGCCCGCACTGATATCGCATTGAGCTGGCTCATTACACTGTGGACATTGGTGAGTCGAACTCGCGCCACTAAGATTATCCATAACCGACGTTTGCTCTTCTTCAGATAAGCCTTTCCAACCTATAATTTCATCCATTGTTCGAAAGCAGCCACTACACATTCCGCCATTATTTTTACAAGCCGCTCGGCAAGGTGTTTTCATTTCTCTAACCTGTGATTCATTTGGGCTGAAATGTAGCATATTTGTTTCTTCTTGAAGAGCCGTTAAGCTAAGAAATTACTCAGTTAAATTTAGAAATGACCTCGTAATTTTTAGGCTTTTCATGTAGCATCTCGCCCCTTTTGTTGAGTGGGGGGATATTATGTTTATTGGATTTGATTATGGAACAGCGAACTGTTCTGTCGCGGCGATGGTTAATGGAGAGCCAAGCCTGTTACCGCTAGAAGGTAACAACCACTATATTCCCTCAACCGTGTTTGCGCCTACTCGTGAGAGTGTTTCTGAACATCTATTCCGCCACTTGAATATCAAGCCGAGTGATGCGATCGGTGAACAAGTACTACGACGTGCGATTGCGCTGAACAGAGAAGAGAGTATCGACTTAGTGCCAGAAGACATGGCATTTGGTCAGGCTGCGTTGGACTTATATTTAGAAGACCCTCGCGATGTTTATTATGTTAAGTCCCCTAAATCTTTCCTTGGCGCGAGTGGACTGCATGATGTGCAGGTGAGCTTTTTCGAAGATTTAGTGTGCGCCATGATGGCAAATATCAAGAATCAAGCCGAACTCACGACTCAAGAGCAGATCAAGCAAGCTGTTATCGGCCGACCAATTAACTTCCACGGTCGAGGTGGTGAAGAGGCGAACAGACAAGCTGAAGACATACTGTCTCGCGCAGCTAAGCGTGCCGGTTTCCTTGATATCGCTTTTCAATTTGAGCCCGTAGCCGCAGGCCTTGATTACGAAAGCACATTAACTGAAAACCAAACAGTATTGGTTGTTGATATTGGCGGTGGTACCACCGATTGCTCATTATTAGAAATGGGACCAACGTGGTCTGGTAAAGCGGATCGTACCCAGAGCTTGTTGGCACACAGTGGGCAAAGGGTAGGGGGGAATGACCTCGATATCTATCTTGCATTCAAACAACTGATGTCACCTTTTGGTATGGGCAGCAAAGGCATTTCGGGTATTGATATGCCACTGACTCAATTCTGGAACCCAATTGCGATTAATAATGTTGAAGCTCAAAAGAACTTCTATTCAAGAGAAAACCTAGCGGCATTAAAATTACTTCGTAAAGAAGCGTCAGAGCCTCAAAAGCTAGAACGTTTGATGAAGGTTTATCACGACACTTTGGGTTACGGTATTGTGCGTAGAGCGGAAGAGGCCAAGATTGCGCTGGCAGAATCCCCTCAATATCGTGCTGCGATTAATGTTGCCTCTGAACTGGTCGAGGTAGATATCTCAGTCGAACAGATGGTTGAAGCGATTGAAACACCAAAGTCTAAGATGATTGAGTTGGTTAAAGAAGCGATTCAACAAGGCCAGAAAAAGCCAGACGTAATCTACATGACGGGTGGTTCCGCTCGTTCACCGATACTTCGTGAAGCCGTACAACAAGCTGTGCCGAATGTACCGATTGTGAGTGGTAATTACTTCGGTTCAGTAACTGCAGGTTTAGCTCGTTGGGCTGAGGTTTGCTTCAAATAAGAGTTCAATGATGAGTTATGAAGGGCAACCAGTCGCTGATTGGTTGCCCTTTTTTTGTTTTTCTCTAATGAACTTTCTATTGAACGATTTTTCCTAGCTCATATTGGGATTTGTTTCACAAAGCTAAATATTTCAGCTGAGCTCTACGTGTTACAAAATGTTTCAAAGGCAAAGGCGAGCCTCTCGATGGTCTGATGAGTTACCTTGGGTTTAGATTTTTAATGCTTTTTTAGTGATTATAAAATCAAAAATAATCAAAGTATTTATCTCAAAGAATGAAAAGAGATCCCAGCAATTGTCGTGTTAATCAACTGTTTTAAAGGGTATTTTTGTTTTTTATAGTGCGATTTTTTTTATTTTATATATTTTAATGCAACTTTCTTGTCATTCGTATATTAGGGTTTGCCTACTTGTTAAATGCAGGTAACAACTTCTCCGTAAGCACGAGGTTGTTAGTGAATAACTCACCCAGTTACATAATGGATATGACAATGAATAAGAAACTTTTAGCGCTAGCAATTTCTGGTGCAGTATTTGGTACACAGGCAGTTGCAGTAGAACTTTACAACGAAGACGGCACAACATTCTCTGTTGGCGGCCACGTTTCAGTTGCAGTTGGTGATGTAAACAGCGATGACCGCCTTAACAGCGACGACATCGGTGTAGAAACTGTTTCTCCACGTATCAACTTCGGTGCAACTCATGAACTTGGCAACGGCTTTACTGCTGATGCTAAAGGTGAATGGGCGCTAAACATGCTAGACGGTGGTGATCAGTCATTCACAACTCGTCTTGGTTACGTTGGCCTTTCTCACGATGATTACGGTCGTGCAGCAGTAGGTACTCAATGGGCACCTTACTACAACGTTGCTGGTGTAGCAGATATGCCAATCGCATTTGCGAATGACTTCATCTACGAAGATCACGGTAATCTAGGTACTGGTCGTGGCGAAGAGATGGTTAGCTACGGCAACGCTATCGACTTCGGTAACGCTGGTTCTCTAAACGCAGCTGTTGCATGGCAAGGTCGCAAAGCTGATGGTGCGAACGAATACGGCAACCGTGCTCAAATCGCGTTGAACTACGCGATCGCTGATTTCACTGCAAACTACGCATACAACACAGGTGACGTAACTTACGCTCTTGCTGGTTCACAAACTGCTGATTCACATGTAGTAAGTGCAACTTACGGTTCATACGGCGCTGAAGGTTTATACCTTGCTGGTGTATACGCAATGAACAACTACATGAACTCAGGTAACGGCCAGATTCTTGAAGAGTCAGTTGCAGTTGAATTGCTTGCATCTTACGCGCTTTCTAACAGCCTTAACCTAAGCGTTAACTACGAAGCGGTAGAAGACGATAAGAAGAGCGAAACAGTATTCTCTACAACAGCTCTACAAGCTGAATACAACTTCACATCTCAGTTCGTAGGCTTCGCTGGTTACCAATTCGACCTACAAGGTTCTGGTGAGTACAAAGAGAAAGCTGACGACCAATGGCTACTTGGTGCTCGTTACTACCTATAAGTCGCAGACTGATTTAGCATAGTGTTTACTCCTTAGGTTTACCTTTTAGGATACTGTCCTAGACACCATGCTAAGCCCTCTCAAACCTTTTGGTTAGAGAGGGCTTTTTTCGTTTTGGGCTTTTGTCTTGAATGGTGATTTCGCACTATTGCGACCTTCGTATAAACGCTTTCAAATCATCGAATTGAGCTAAAGATCAGAATTTAGATCTTAGTAACCATCTTGTCGAAGACTCTCATTTTATGATGCGTTAAACTCTCCACTCAAAAAAAATAGTTCAGGGATAAACTATGAGCAGTGTTGTCGATCAGGAACAGCTGATGAATTCGAGACGAACAGCAACCCCAACTAAGGTGCTGTGTGTTGGGCGTAACTATGTCGATCACATCGAAGAACTCAATAACGCAATCCCAGACTCTATGGTGGTTTTCAATAAACCAAGTACCAGCGTTACGTCATCCCTGTCTTCTTTTCATCAAGAAGCGCTGCACTACGAAGCAGAAATCTGTTTTATTGTTGAAAATGGCCAGTACTCAGCCGTGGGCTTAGGGTTAGACCTCACCAAGCGTGAGTTGCAAAGTAGCTTAAAAGCGAAAGGCTTACCTTGGGAACGCGCCAAAGCTTTTGATGGCTCAGCCGTATTTAGTCGCTTTGTTCCAATTGATAACTTAGACCTTGCAGACTTAAACCTAGAGTTGTTTATTAACTGTGTTCGTGTTCAGAAAGGACATGTTGAGCAGATGCTTTACTCTCCAAAAACTATCCTAGAAGAGCTGTCTTCTTATACCACCTTACTAGACGGCGATGTTGTGATGACAGGTACGCCAAAAGGTGTTGGGGCCGTACATCGAGGCGATATCTTCCTTGGTCGCCTAAAGTGTGGCGATACGACATTGATTGAGATCGAATGGGTAGCAAGTTAATTAGTCTTTTCTATTTAGTTAATAAATTGGCTTTGTCGCTTAATGTTGGTTTTTAATTCGATTAAATAAACGTCGAACAACTGATTGCATCTGGAAGGGTGTTGGTAATTGATATAAAATCCGCCTCCGTTTTTATCAATGCTGACCCTCATGATCGACTTAACCATTTTACCTGTCTACCTGACTGCCGTTGTTGCACTTCTTCTTTTACCTGGCCCTGATATGTTACTGATTGCGAGTTCAAGCATGAGCTATGGCCGTAAGGTCGGCGTGTTTGCAAGCCTAGGTAATGCGACTTCTGGAATCATTCTGACAGTATTAGCGGCTATGGGTGTATCAGCGTTGATCGCAATGAGCCCAATAGCGCTTAAAGCTCTACATTTGTTAGGCGGCGCGTACTTGTTGAAGATGGGATGGGACTGCCTGCGAACAGAGCAGGGTAACGCGCCTGAGTTAAGCGATAACTTTGCAGCAAAAGCCTACTATCAAAGAGCGCTAATCAGTAACCTGCTTAATCCTAAAGCCTTGGTTTTCTTTGTGATGTTTCTGCCTCAGTTTGTGTCGACGAATATTGAAGCGACTTCCGGTCAGCAGATGCTTGTTCTGGGTTTATTACTGAATGTTCTCGGCTTAACGTTTAACTTTTTGCTGGTGGCGTTAGTGGGTACGATTGGTAAATCTCTCGTAGAAAACGCGAAGTTTCGTACCTATCAACAGAAAGTCATGGGCGGAGTTTTCATCGTGTTAGCTATCTGGATGTTGTCTTCTTTCTTTACTTCGTAGACCAATCAAATCAGACATCTTCTCGTGGTTAGCCGCTGAGACAAAAATGGACGCTACGAGCGTCCATTTTTTATATTTAACCGTTACATGTTGAACGCGCTAAATCGCTATGAATTCAACTCTTGTTGGTGTTGTTCAATCAGTTTCTCCATGTACTTCTCACCGCGCAGGCGAGTGTCTTCGTAGGTTTCTGTCCCTTCAAATTTTGTCACCGTCTCATAGTAGACCTTAACTTTTGGCTCAGTGCCGGAAGGTCTTACGATAATGCGTGAGCCGTCTTCGAGGTGATAGATGAGTACGTCACTTGCGGGCAGGTTAATCGCCTCAGTATTACCACCAATAACAAAGCGTAAAGACGACTGCAGATCTTCAATCACTGATATAGCGACGCCATTGATTGCTTTAGGTTGTGCAGACCTAAGCTTCGAACCTAACGATGGTGAATCTGGGTCAAGCGCGATACTGCGTTGTGCGTTGGTGTGGACACCATGTTCCAACGATATCTGAGCAAGAAGATCCCAAACTGTTCGGCCTTGAGATTTCAGCTCCTCAACCAGTTGAGCGAAAACAACGATGGCAGACAGCCCATCCTTATCTCGAACCTGAGTACCAATCGTATAGCCTAGCGCTTCTTCATAGGCGAATAAGAACTCATTGCTTTCGTCTTCTAATTGCATGCCGATATTGGCTAACCATTTAAAGCCTGTCAGCGTTTGGAAATAAGTCGCCCCGTGGGATTGAGCTACTTTTTCAAGCAATGTTGAAGATACGATACTGTTACCAACTAACTGGTTTTTGGTATGAGGTTTTGATAACAAGTAATGCGCGAATAGCACGCCGACTTGGTCACCTGTTAGCATTTTGTATGAGCCATCATCTGTTCTCACTGCAACCGCAAATCGGTCTGCATCTGGATCGTTGGCACAAGCAATGTCGGCATCGACACTTTTTGCTAAGTTAACCACCAGATCCATCGCGCCTTTTTCTTCCGGATTCGGGAAGTTGACGGTCGGGAAGTTACCATCGGGCTCTCTTTGCTCGGCGACGCTGAATACCTTATGGAAACCAGAATCGTGAAGTAGATCCTCGGCCATTTGTGCGCCGACACCATGCATTGCGGTATAGGTGATAGTGGTGTTCGCCGATTCGATCTCGTCACTCACGTATGGGCTCTGATTTATCGCAGCGCGGTAGGTTTGATAATAGCCTTCAGTTAACCACACCAACTTTCCTTGCGATTCAGCGTCACTTAGGCTCATTAAAGGGAGCGGCTTGGTCGATGCGATATCGATTTCAGCGGCAATACCCGCATCGTGAGGAGGAATGATTTGAGCGCCATTCTCCCAGTACACTTTGAAACCATTGTATTCCGGTGGGTTGTGGCTGGCCGTCACCACAACGGCAGCTGCGGCGTTGAAGTGCTCAATACCAAAGGCAACGATAGGGGTCGCCGCGACGTTCGAGGTTAGATAAACCTTAATGCCTAAAGCCGTGAGTACGGAAGCGGTATCAATCGCGAACTGCTTTGAATCTAAACGGCCGTCATAACCGACGACTACACCGCGAATGGTCGCATTAGCGACATGTTCGATTAAGTAGTGGCCGAGCCCGGTTGCTGTTTCCTGTATGACTAAACGGTTCATTCGATTTGGGCCGCATCCAACTTTGCCTCTAAGTCCTGCCGTTCCGAACTCTAATCGTTGAGTAAAGCGGTCTTCAAGTTCGTCGTGCATTCCCTCATCGATGAGGTGTTGAAGTTCTTCACGAGTTCTTGGATCTGGGTCTCTCGCTAACCAATTCATTGCATTTTGCATAATCACTAAACCTATTAATGTCTGTATGACTTACCGTTGATTTAATTTAAGTGATATTAATTCTCATTTCCATGGAAGCAATCGTAAAACTCGATATAAAATAAATTCCAACGGCAAGAGGGCACGTAGATTAAGCCACTTCAAATAATTGACTGTTTAGTAAGTAAACTTACCTTGAATAATTGGATATCACTAACTAGCCTTTTACATAAATATAACAAAATTTAACAAATTCGCCGTTTTTGAATCTTTCATGGAAACCTCCAACGCTTTTGAACCGTATTAGTTCTTGGGTTTATATGAGGTCAGTAGGCTGCTCACAGGCTAGTTCCATGTGAGTTGTAGATTGAGATTCAGCCTTTTCATGTGTAGCCGGAATAACAATGAATGTTGTCCAGTTCGCAACGACATTTAGGTCGCAAGTATCCAATTAGGAAGGACAAGGAGAGATCTTTTGAAAAGATTACTGGTTAGGCTAGCGTGGCTTTTGAAGAGTTTTGTTGTGCTTTTAGTATCGCCTTTAGTGCACGCTAGCAGTAATTACAACATGACTCAAGGCGTCACTGAGATCAGTGGTAAGGTGTATGAACTTCATATGCTGATCTTCTACATCTGTTGTGCGATTGCCTTTGTTGTTTTTGGTGTGATGTTTTATTCGATTTTGAGGCACAGGAAATCGAAGGGCGCAGTTGCTGCCCATTTTCACGAAAGCACGAAAGTCGAAATTCTTTGGACCATCATCCCTATCATCATTCTCATCGCAATGGCGATACCCGCCACCAAAACCTTAATAGCGATGGAAGATACCTCCCAATCAGATCTGACCGTTAAAATCACCGGGTCACAATGGAAATGGCATTACAGCTATTTTGGTGAAGACGTCGAATTTTTCAGCCTTCTAGCGACCAGTGACAAAGAGATTGAAGGCCTCGAAGTGAAAGGCGCGCATTACCTGCTAGAAGTTGATAAGCCGCTGGTACTGCCTGTTGACCGTAAAGTCCGTTTCTTGATGACTTCCGATGATGTGATTCACTCATGGTGGGTGCCAGCATTCGCCGTTAAGAAAGATACCATTCCGGGCTTTATTAATGAGGCTTGGACTAAGATAGATGAGCCTGGTGTTTACCGAGGGCAGTGTGCAGAGTTGTGTGGTCGTGCCCATGGTTTCATGCCGATCGTGGTGCATGCCATGGAAGAAGATGAGTTTGACGCATGGTTAGCGGAGCAGAAAGAGTTAGCGATAGCCGAACAACAAGCCGCAAAAGATGCATTAGATGCGTCACTTTCCTTGGCGGAGTTGAATACCATCGGTGAAGAGGTTTACAAAACTCGATGTGCGGTTTGTCACCAAGCAAACGGTGAGGGCATTCCTGGAGCATTCCCTGCCATCAAAGGAAGTCCTATTGCCCTTGGTGATGTGGATGTTCATATCGACACAATTGTTTATGGTCGTGGCGGTACGGCGATGCAAGCATTCGATAATCAGTTAACCGAGAAAGAGATCGCAGCGGTAGTAACTTATCAACGAAACGCTTGGGGTAATGATACCGGCGATATTGTTCAGGCCTCAGATATCAACGCTTATAAGGCGAAGCAAGAAGGCAGTTCTGAAAGCTCAACGGATGATGCACAAAATGATGCTAAGGATCAGTTATGAGTTCACCTATCAATAAGCCGGTGAAATCGGCTCCAGCAGAAGATCAAGTACTGAGCCATTCTGCGGAAGGCACCTTGGGCAATAATGATTTGCCTGTTGATGATCACGATTCACATGCGGCACCTAAAGGCTGGGCTCGTTGGCTGTATTCAACCAATCATAAAGACATTGGTACACTTTATTTGTGGTTCAGCTTTGCAATGTTCTTAACGGGCGGCGCAATGGCGATGGTGATCCGTGCGGAGCTGTTCCAACCGGGTTTGCAACTCGTTGAGCCAGATTTCTTCAATCAGATGACTACAGTCCATGGTTTAATCATGGTATTCGGTGCCGTAATGCCTGCATTTACGGGTTTGGCTAACTGGATGATTCCGATGATGATCGGTGCACCAGATATGGCGCTGCCGAGAATGAACAACCTCAGTTTCTGGATCTTGCCTTTTGCGTTTCTAATCTTAATCGGATCTTTGTTTACAGAGGGTGGCGGCCCGAGCTTTGGTTGGACCTTCTACGCGCCACTCTCGACAACTTATGGCCCAGACAGTACCGCGCTATTCGTATTCTCAGTTCATATTATGGGGATCAGTTCGATCATGGGGGCGATTAACGTCATCGTAACCATAGTGAACATGCGCGCTCCGGGTATGACTTGGTTCAAGCTACCGATGTTCGTATGGACATGGTTAATTACCGCTTTCTTGCTGATAGCCGTGATGCCCGTTCTCGCGGGGGCTGTGACTATGGTATTGACTGACAAGTATTTTGGGACTAGCTTCTTTGATGCCGCTGGTGGTGGGGACCCGGTGATGTTCCAGCACATATTCTGGTTCTTTGGGCACCCCGAAGTGTACATCATGATCTTGCCATCTTTTGGTATTGTCTCAGCCATCATCCCTGCATTCAGTGGTAAGCGCCTGTTTGGTTATCACTCGATGGTTTATGCGACCTGTAGTATCGCACTGTTGTCATTCTTGGTTTGGGCACACCACATGTTCACCACGGGTATGCCAGTATTTGCCGAACTGTTCTTCATGTATTGCACCATGTTGATAGCGGTGCCGACCGGTGTGAAAGTCTTCAACTGGGTAGCGACCATGTGGCGGGGTGCTTTGACCTTTGAAACACCAATGCTGTTTGCGATTGCCTTCATTGTTTTGTTTACGATTGGCGGGTTATCTGGATTGATGCTCGCTATCGTGCCAGCTGATTTCCAATACCACGATACTTATTTTGTTGTGGCTCACTTCCATTATGTTCTGGTAACCGGTGCCGTGTTCTCGATTATGGCTGCTGCCTATTATTGGCTGCCTAAGTGGACCGGACATATGTACGACCACAAGCTCAGCCTGTGGCATTTCTGGACGTCGGTGATTTCAGTTAATGTACTGTTTTTCCCGATGCACTTTTTAGGGTTAGCGGGTATGCCGCGTCGTATTCCTGATTATGCGATTCAGTTTGCTGACGTTAACCAAGTCGTGTCGATTGGTGGTTTTGCGTTTGGGTTGTCTCAGCTAATTTTCTTATGGCTAGCGATTAAGTGCGTAAGAGGGGGAGAGCCTGCGCCAAGTAAGCCTTGGGATAGAGCTGAAGGTCTTGAATGGACAGTACCAAGCCCTGCGCCTCACCACACCTTTACCCATCCGCCGAAAGTGGATTAGAGGGCAGAACCATGAGTGATAAGCAAAGCGATCCCAATCAAGATAAAAAACAACCTAAGCGCCTGTCTAATAAGCGATCGACCAAAAAGCTGACGGGCTACTTGGTGTTGAGCGTGGTTGCGATGTTTTGCTTCGGTTTCGCTTTGGTGCCGCTCTACGATGTCATGTGTGAGGCCTTAGGCATCAATGGCAAAACTAATACTGTTTCAGCGGTGCAACCTCAGGGAATGCAGCCAGACTACTCTCGTACGGTTCGAGTCGAATTCATGTCCCACATCAAGCCAGATATGCCATGGCAGTTTTCGCCTGAAGTTCGAGTGTTAGAGGTTCATCCTGGTGAGGTGGTTCAAACTAACTACATTGCCAAAAACCTTTCTGGAGCCTCATTGGTTGGCCAAGCCGTACCGTCGGTTTCTCCAGGTATGGGGGCAACCTACTTCAATAAGATGGAATGCTTTTGCTTTAATCAGCAGCCATTGGACGGACACAAGAGCGCAGAAATGGGTTTGATATTTTACATTGAGCCAGATATTCCAGAATCGATACATACGCTGACGCTCTCTTACACATTATTCAATATCACGAATGAGGTGGGTGCTGCGGCCAATAAATCTGAGCCTAACGCACTCGCAAGTAACTAGGAATTTACAGAACCAGTATCAACATAAGGAGTTGAGCGATGAGTTCTAAAAAGGAAGTTTATTTCGTTCCACATCAAAGCCACTGGCCATTGGTGGGTGCTGTAGCACTGTTTTTGGTCGCGGTTGGCGCTGGCTTGACGGTGCAAAACATGGGTACCGACGCCGCAGGTGGTGTGTTTGGCAAAGCGGTGTTGTTAGTCGGGTTTGCTGTGCTGCTTTACATGCTCGCAGGTTGGTTTAGCAATGTGATCACAGAATCATTGAGTGGTCTCTATTCTGAGCAGATTTCTCGTTCTTTTAGACAAGGAATGAGTTGGTTCATCTTTTCCGAAATCATGTTCTTTGGCGCTTTCTTTGGCGCGCTTTTCTATGCTCGAATGATTTCTGTGCCTTGGATTGGTGGTGCGGGCAATAATGAAATGACCCATGAAGTATTGTGGCCGATGTTCCAATCAATTTGGCCACTAACGACGACCCCTGATGGCGTAACGACACAAGCCATGCCTTGGCAAGGTATCCCGCTTAAGAACACCATTATTCTGCTGCTTTCCTCTGTGACGCTGCACATGGCACATATCAGTCTTGAACAAAATAAGCGTATGGCTTTGATCGTGTGGTTGGAGATAACCATTGTTCTGGCTGGCTTCTTCCTGTTCTTCCAAGTTGAAGAGTATCTTCACGCTTATCAAGAGATGGGGCTGACACTTCAGTCTGGCATCTACGGTAATACCTTCTTTTTGCTGACTGGGTTTCATGGCTTACATGTCTGTTTAGGGACGATCTTTTTGATTGTGTTGCTGGCAAGGGTTACGAAAGACCACTTCACTCCGAAAGACCACTTTGCGTTCCAAGCGGGCAGTTGGTATTGGCACTTTGTTGATGTGGTTTGGTTGGGCCTGTTTGTGTTTGTTTATGTACTTTAACGATTGAGCCTATAGGGGATTAATAGGGGCGAGGGTTGGGAGTTATCACTCCTGATCCCAGAGCAAGTAATAAAAGTAGCACGACAACGGCTGACCACATGACACGACGCCCCAAGAAGTAACTGAGTCTTTTTCCATTGTGTTTGCCCGAGGCGATTTGGATTAGGCCTTTCATCAAATTGAAAGCGATAAAAAACAGCAAAGCGACCAAGACGACTTTAAATAACAGAACAAAGGTAGATGACGCCATAGTGATAACTCCAAACCGATTGATTGATGATGAACACAAGTTCCGCAGTAAAGGTTTTTGGATAGCGGTTGTTTTAACTGTGGTTTCAGTCGGCGCTTTAATCAAGTTAGGTTTGTGGCAACTCGATCGTGGTAACGAGAAATTACGTTATGAACAGCAATTAGCTGAGAGAGCACATCTCTCGTCACAACCTTTAGGTGTCGTTATTTCTGAGTTGCGAGAGCTGGATTTATCTGGTCAAGAGTCATTAAATCCTCAAACCCTAAACGGGTTAAAGGCTGATGTTGAATTAGTCAATACGAGCGGCTTGATGCTCTTGTTAGACAACCAGATAAGCCAAGGAACGGTAGGGTATGTGATTTACATGTTGGGTGAGGTTCGCTTTGAAGATGGAAACCAGTCCTTAGTGGCTGAAAAACAGTTGTTGATCGATCTTGGGTTTGTTCCGGCAAGTAATGACAGAAGAGAACTACCGCAATTAGGAAGTATCACTGTACCAACCAAAATGTCAGGGCGCTTGTATACACGCTCAATTAACCCTTTAAGTCATGAGTTGGGTTTAGAAAATACGACACCGAATAGAATCCAAAACCTAAACATAGCAGCGTTATCACAGTATACAGGAAAAGAAGTGCTGCCCTTTGTCTTCCAACCTCAGAGTTTAGATTCATGGCCCTATGAAATGTTATGGCGTCCAACGGCGATGAGGTCTGAGAAGCATTTTGGTTACTCATTTCAATGGTTTGTTATGGCTGCGGTACTTTTGTTTTTGATGTTGTTGATTGGCTATCAGTACCTAAAAGCAACACCTATCACGAGGAATAAGGATGGATAAATCTCAAGCACAAGTGAACAGGGAAATTACCGAGGCAAACATGGCTGAGCTCAGAAGCCGTCGTACTAAAGGACGCTTGGTATTAATCGGACTCGTTTTAATTTTCGCTTTGCCAGCCATTATCGCCAAAACTGTGTTGGATCAGAATTGGTATACGTCAGGTGTCACTAACTCAGGCGAATTGGTAGAACCAAGAATTACACTAGCGGATTTTGGCGTAACGGTACCCATGGCAGGAGAGGGTTGGGTTGTGGGGTATATCGCACCGATGGAGTGCGAAAGCTTGTGTGAACAACAGCTTCATTATTTGAATCAAAGCTACTTAGCGTTAGGGAAAAACAAAGAGCGAGTGACCGCCGTTGTTTTCGTCTCAGAAGGTAACTCGTTGTCGGGTTCGCTCAACAAGCCTGATTTATCTTTGTTAGCTGGTGGTGATCAGTTAAGCACCGAGTTTTCGCCGGCTTCCATTGTCATTATTGACCCGCTAGGACAGTTGGTTATGGAGTACAAAAGCGTGTCGGAACCGTCGCAGTTAGTCGGGCAATCCAAAGGTATGATTCATGATTTAAGAAAGCTACTTAAGCTGTCTCGAGTTGGGTAGTTGATGGCGCAAATGCTTGAGCTTAAGCAGCGAAAGGGAATAAGTATAGGGAGATAAGTGATGCAGAATAAAGCCCCTGATTTACTGATGCTTGTGATGAGATTAACTATCTTGTTAACCCTTACCGTGATTGTTCTCGGAGCTTATACACGCCTGTCTGATGCTGGCCTTGGCTGTCCTGACTGGCCGGGTTGTTACGGTAAGATCACCGTTCCGTCTGATGCCCAAGCGGTGAGTCAAGCCAATCTGCAATTTCCAGAGCGAGCTCTTGAAGCAGACAAAGCGTGGATAGAGATGATCCATCGCTACTTTGCAGGAACATTAGGGTTGCTTATCTTTGTCGTTGTAGCTTGGTGTATTAAAAAGAACATCACACCAGTTGGTCTTCCATTACTTATCTCTGCCACTGTGATTTTTCAGGCTTTGCTTGGAATGTGGACGGTGACTCTTAAGTTGATGCCCGTTGTGGTTATGGCGCATTTGATGGGGGGGGTCACGTTGCTGTCACTGTTGTGTCTGCTCTACTGCCGTTTGTCTCAATTCCAAAGCCGTTTTGGCGAGGCTTCTTATTCTCCAACACTTAAATTTTGGGCGTTGTTTGGGTTACTCATTGTGGTTGGGCAGATACTGCTTGGTGGTTGGACATCGTCAAACTATGCCGCTTTGGTGTGTACCCAATTGCCTATTTGTGAAGGTAACTGGATGAGCTACCTCGACTTCAAAAATGCGTTCGATTTTGCTCAACATGGACACGATAACTATGAGTTTGGTGTGTTGGGATATCCCGCAAGGCTCACCATCCATGTCATGCACAGGTTCGGGGCTATTGTGGCTACGTTAACGGTGCTGATGATCGTGTACCAGTTATGGAAGTTTGGCCAAGCGCCTCACCAAAAGCTGAGCGTGATTGTCGCAATAGTCTTGTTTACTCAAATCAGTCTTGGGATCAGTAATGTATGGTTTCATCTGCCAATTTCAGTCGCGGTTTTGCATAACCTAGTCGCAGCGATGTTGCTCATCAGCATGGTTGTAACCAATTTTGTCGTGTGGCAACGCAAACCAAGTCAGAGCTTGGTGAAAAACAGTGTATTACAAGGAGGTAATCATGGTCAGTAGAACGTCAACACAGTATGAAGTGGTGGCTCAAGACGCAGCCTTAACTCATAAGATAGCAGCCAACAATGACATAGCTTTAAGTAGCGAAATTGCTGCAAGAAACAAAGCCACTTGGAAAGTTTATTTAACGCTGACCAAGCCTAAAGTGGTGGCTTTGATGTTGCTGACGGCATTGGTTGGGATGTGCTTGGCCGTGCCGAATGGATTGCCTTTGCAACAAACTGTGTTCGGAATGATTGGGATAGGGTTAATGGCAGGTTCAGCGGCTGCGTTTAACCACTTGATCGATAAAAAGATCGACGGCCAGATGACTCGAACAAATCGACGCCCTTTACCATCCGGTGAACTGAGTAGTGTGCGTGTGTTCAGCTTTGCCGCGGGTATCGGCTTACTTGGCTTTGCCACGTTAATGGTGTGGGTCAATCAACTCACCGCTTGGTTAACCTTTGCAAGCTTGTTGGGTTACGCAGTGATTTATACCATGTACTTAAAACGAGCGACGCCACAAAACATTGTGATCGCAGGGATCGCAGGCGCAATGCCTCCGCTGTTGGGCTGGACGGCGGTTACCAATGAACTGCATTCAAATGCTTGGTTGTTGGTGATGATCATCTTTATTTGGACACCTCCTCATTTCTGGGCGTTGGCAATTCATCGTCGTGATGAGTATGCCAAAGTGAACATCCCCATGTTGCCTGTGACTCACGGAATCGAATACACCAAGACGTCTATTCTTCTGTATACCTTTTTGCTTAGCATCGTGTGTATATTGCCTGTATTGGTTGGCATGAGCAGCTGGATATATCTGAGCGCTTCATTGGTGCTCAACGGCGGGTTTGTTTATCACGCTTGGCTACTTAAATATCGTGATGAGCCCAATATGGCGATGAAGACCTTTAAGTTCTCCATCTATCATCTCATGATCTTGTTTGTTGCTTTGTTGGCGGATCATTATTTGCTCTGATAGCTCTGTACAGATTAAACAAGGTCATCCCCATATCAAAACCAAACCTTTGGTTTCCACTAACCGAACCCTGACACGCCATGTATGAAAAACCGGACAATTGATTGGTATGAATTATATAAAGGAGCCGGTATGGAATTCACAGAACTAGACAGAGACGCCTTGTATCAAACGTGGATGTCACAAAAATCGAGAATGCGAATTACGCAGATGGAGTTTTCAAAAATGCTAGGCATGAACCAGCTTGATTTCTCAAGAGTACTAAGAGGGGAGACGCCATTAACCATGTCTTTCATTAGTCATTTTTGTCGTTTACTTCATTTGGAACCAAGGAATGTATTCCCCTCGCTAAAAGAGGGCAATGAATCGGGGCCTAAAGTGGTCTACCTGAAAAGTAGAATGAGTGTTGATGGTGAGATCCAAAATGCTTATATTGAAGGAAATCAGGTAATTGTAGAGTACGCACACACTGTTCAACATGATTAATTTTAGAGTTAGCTCTGATTTTTAACCCCCTTTTTCTACAACCTTTTCACATAGGGTATGTCATACTTAATTAGATTCCTTAATTTTGACTAAGTGCGTTATGAACCCTTTAAAAGTCCTTTTGCTTGTTGCAACCAGCATTTTCTTGCTTGGTTGTGCAGGCGGCCCAATTAGAACCGCTACTAAATTTACCAGCTACGAAGATTTTCAGGCTGGGCCTGACGGAGGCGTCGACTTGGTTTGGGCAAGGGTTGGGCTACGTGACGCGCAGCGTTTGAAATCCAAGTTAGATGACTACGATTCTGTAGTGATCGACCAAATTTTTGTTTTAGCAGAAGAAGGTTCGTTGGATCAGGAAGAGATTCAGGAACTCACTGAGCACATGGTTGCGCGCTTGGAAGATAAAATATCGCCTCATAAAACGATTGTCGATGAACCGACAGGAAAAACGCTCCGCTTGAGTATCGCTCTGAGTAACGTTGAAACGCCCAATCCGATCTTAGCTGTAACGAGCAGCGTTCTGCCGTTTGGCCTTGCGATGTCAACCATATCTAAGGTCACGACTGGTGAGCACACCAATGTTGGGAGTGCGAGTGTAGAGTTATTGGTCAGTGATGCTCAAGAGGGCACACTACTGTTTGCAGCCATCGACCGTGAAGCGGGTAACAAAGATTTTTCAACCATGATTGATTCGCTGGATGATGCGAAAGACGCGATCAACTATTGGGTTGAACGTTTAGGTGATACTCTACACAACATAGATGACGCATAGTAAAGACCGAATAATGCTAGAGAAAGAGAACCTGATTAAGTTGGCTCGAATGCAGATGCCATTTGGAAAGTACGCGGGTCGTACACTGATTGACTTACCTGAAGAATATTTGCTGTGGTTTGATAAAAAGGGATTCCCGTCTGGTGAACTCGGCGATTTATTGAAACTGTGCCTTGCTCTGAAAATTGAAGGGCTTGATAGTGTCGTCAAGCCATTGAAAAGAATGTAATTAAATAAAAGCTCACGCTGATCACGTGAGCTTTTTTGTTTTTGAGTTCGACACAATTTTACATGCATGATGTAGCTTGAAGAATGGCTCTTCTTACCTTGCTATAAAATACGCAATCGATAGCGTGTAAATAATGGTATACAGGGTGTTTTAAATATAAAACACAAAAAAAATTGCGTTTATTTTTAATTAGTGATTGAAACTAGAGTTTTTACTAGTTAAGTTACAGGGAACAAGAAGATTAGTGCTGATAGAAAGTGACGTGAGACAACGTACATTCAGCTCAAGGATAGAAAAAAGGAAGAAGTAAGCAATGTTCCAGACTGATGATGTAAGAATTAACAAAGTAAAAGAGTTATTACCCCCTGTTGCTGTTTTAGAAAAGTTTCCAGCGACAGAAGTTGCTTCTTCTACAACCTTTGAAAGCCGCAAAGCGATCCACAATATTTTAGAAGAGAGCGATGATCGCTTGCTTGTTATTGTCGGCCCATGTTCTATTCATGACACAGAAGCTGCTCTTGAGTACGGTAAACGTTTGAAAGTGTTGCGCGACGAACTTGGTGATAACCTTGAAATCGTAATGCGTGTTTACTTTGAAAAACCACGTACAACTGTTGGTTGGAAAGGTCTAATCAATGACCCGTACATGAACGATACGTTCAAGCTAAATGATGGCCTTCGTCTAGGACGTAAGCTACTGCTGGACCTAACTGACATGGGCATGCCAACGGCAAGCGAATTCCTAGACATGATCACGCCTCAATACGTTGCTGACCTAATCAGCTGGGGTGCAATCGGCGCACGTACTACAGAATCTCAAGTTCACCGCGAACTGGCTTCTGGCCTATCTTGCCCAGTTGGATTTAAGAATGGTACTGATGGCAACATCAAGATTGCAACAGATGCTATTCGCTCTGCTAGCGCTTCTCACCACTTCTTATCAGTAACTAAGTACGGTCACTCAGCTATCGTTGAAACAGCAGGTAACCCTGATTGTCATATCATCCTACGTGGTGGCAAAGAGCCAAATTACAGCGCAGAACACGTTGGTAAGATTAAAGAAGAGCTAGCAGCTTCTGGTCTTCCACAAAAAGTGATGATCGATTTCAGCCACGCAAACAGCTCTAAGCAGTTTAAGCGTCAAATGAACGTATCTGATGACGTAAGCGCACAAATTTCTGGTGGCGACAAAGCTATCTTTGGTGTGATGATTGAATCTCATCTTGTTGAAGGTCGCCAAGACCTGGTTGAGGGCAAAGCTGCAACGTACGGCCAATCTGTTACTGATGCGTGTATTGGTTGGGAAGACACTGAAACAGTACTTCGCCAGCTGGCAGACGCTGTTGAAGCTCGTCGTAACAAATAGACTAATTACAGTCAGCGATTAAGCTACTGAAAATTCAAAGCCCTTAGTTAGCAACAGCTAATAAGGGCTTTTTTGTGGATCTTAGTTGAAAACTGGAAGTGTCTGTATTCTTAAATGAGAAAAGACAGTAACTCGTCGACTTTAAGTGACAGTAAAGCTTTATCTTGTTTGGTTTCAACGTTAAGGCGTATTAATGGCTCGGTATTGGACTTTCTTAAGTTGAAGCGCCATGAGCCCATATTCATGCTGATTCCGTCTGTGTGATCGATCTCAACGGCATGATCTTGGTAGTGCGATAACACGCAAGCCATGACCTGCTCTGGGTCTGAGACTCTTCGATTGATCTCCCCGGAAGAGGGGAATCTATCTATACTAGTACTCGTTAATTGGTGAAGAGATTGTTGAGTTTTCGACATCAGCTCGATAACCAATAGCCAAGGAATCATGCCTGAATCGCAATACCCAAAATCACGGAAATAATGGTGCGCACTCATTTCACCACCGTACACAGCGTTTAATTCTCGCATCTTCTCTTTGATGAGCGCATGCCCAGCTTTGACTGCAACAGCCTTCCCACCAAGCTTATTGGCGACTTCAATCGTGTTCCATGTCATACGCATATCGTGCAACACTGTGGCGTTAGGCTCTTTTAACAAAAATGCTTCAGCGAGCAACCCGACAATATAGTAACCCTCAATATAATTGCCTTTTTCATCAAAGAAAAAGCAGCGGTCAAAATCACCATCCCACGCAATCCCTAGATCGGCCGAATGTTCTAGCACAGCATCTCGAGTCGCTATTTGGTTTTCTATAATCAATGGATTGGGAATACCATTAGGGAAGTTTTCGTCAGGAGTATGGTGAACCTTGATGAAGGTGATAGGGGCACTGAGTTCGTTAAATTTCTTCTCTAAAGCATCAATGACATGTCCTGCAACCCCGTTTCCTGAGTTAACTACAATCTTCATTGGCGAAAGCTTAGAAGGTGATATATAGGAGAGTAGATGGCCTACATAAGGGGCGAGAACACTGGTTGATCTACTAGAGTTACTTGGTTGTGCATGAACGAACGGTAAATTGCAGTTCAGCTCTTGATTAAGTTCTTCAATGCGTCGTTTGATTTCATCTAAACCACTGTTTTTACTGATGGGGCTAGCGTCTACACCGATCAATTTCATTCCGTTGTAATTGATTGGGTTATGGCTAGCTGTGATTTGTATTCCGCCAATCGCTTTTAGGTGACGAGTCGCAAAGTAGACTTCTTCAGTGCCAGTCATCCCAAGATCAATGACGCTTATCCCGGATTCGATTAAGCCTGCAGTAATGGCTTCTTGCAGTGACAAAGACGTTTCACGGTTATCTCGACCAATAACGACTGGAGGCCATGCACTTAGGGTCTTGGCATTTCCTAACAGGAGATATTCACCAAACGCCTTTCCAAGCAGATAGGTAAACGGCTCATTGATTTGGCTACCAATGATGCCGCGAATGTCGTTGTTCTTAAAGCAGCGAAGATCTAATGTTGGTTTCATTTGATTGTCGCCGCTTCTATTTCAATTTTTTGTTCTGAGACGACGAAGCTTGTTCGCTTCGAACATCTCGCCCATAGCTGTCTCGATATCGAATGATATCGTCTTCACTTAAATGGCTGCCGGTTTGAACTTCAATCATTTCAAGAGGTGTCTCGCCAGGGTTCTCTAGGCAGTGGATGTGACCTAAAGGGATGTAAGTCGATTGATCTTCTTCGACGAGATAGGTTTTCTCATCGTTGGTCACTTTTGCAGTGCCAGCTACTACTATCCAATGTTCCGCTCTATGATGATGCATCTGAAGTGAAAGCTGATGACCCGCTTTTACGGTGATACGCTTAACTTTGTCTCGCTTTCCTAAATCAATCACATCGTATTTACCCCAAGGTCTAAATACCTCACGGTGATGAATATGCTCTGTTCTACCTGCTTGATTTAGTTGACTAACAATCGATTTTACACCCTGAACCTTGTCTTTGTTCGCAACCAATATTGCATCTTTGGTCTCGACAATAATCAGGTTATCGACACCTACAGTAGCAACTAGCTTGTTTTCAGCATGGATGTAGTTGTGTTGAGAGTCGACGGTTAACACATCACCTTCAATGACGTTGTTATGCTCATCTTTGTCGCTTACATCCCAGATAGCAGACCATGAGCCAATATCATTCCAACCGACATCCATCGGGATCACAGCTGCGTGCGAGGTTTTCTCCATCACGGCATAATCGATGGAATCACTCGGACTGCTTTTGAATGCTTCAGCGTCTATACGGATAAAGTCGAGGTCGGTATTTTGCTTTGCAAGAGCGAGTTTACAAGCCGCTAATATCTCAGGGTGGTGTTCGGCGAGTTCTTCAAGATAGCGTGATGCCTTAAACATGAACATGCCACTGTTCGATAGGTACTGTTCTGAGCGAATGTATGCTTCTGCGGTTGCTTTATCGGGCTTTTCTACAAAGCACTCAATGTTGTAAGCATAATGGGTTGGTTGGTCTGTAGTGTTGGTTTCTAGTTGTAGACTAGAGACAAGAGGTTGCCCTTGTTTGATGTAGCCATAGCCAGTCTCTGGAGCATTTGGGGTTATACCGAATGTCACCAGTTTGCCTTGTTTTGCGTAATCAACACCACGGTTAATCGATTGTTGGAATTCAGAGGTTTTAGCGATGTGATGGTCGGCAGCAAGCACTAATAAGATTGGGTCAGCCGTTTCTCCTTTAGTGCCATGAGACTTGGTCAAAGCTTGCAAGGCTGCAAGTGCGATGGCTGGCGCAGTATTTCTACCGACAGGTTCTAACAAAATGCCACTGTGCAGGACGTTAGCTGAGCGAATTTGTTCAGCGGCGATAAAGCGATGCTCTTCATTACAGATAATGAATGGCGCATCGCAGCTGCTATCCGCTAGGTGTGCGTCGATACCTTGCAGGCGTTGAAGTGTTTGCTGAAGCATCGATTGTTCGCCAGCAATATTCAGGAATTGCTTAGGATAGAGCTCTCGAGACAGTGGCCAGAGGCGGCTTCCAGAGCCGCCAGCTAGGATGACAGGTAAAATCATAGAGTGGTAATTGTGTGCATTAGAATACTGCCATCATATTACCACGCTTCACGCTTATTACTTATCGATAACCAAGAAGGATGTTGACTATCGATGACCTTCTGTAGGGGAGTTCAACATATCTTTGGGATCGCTAACATTCTGATTATCGCCTAGGCTTTGAACGCTGTTATGACCTTGAACATTAGAAAAATCTTGAGGGTCAATCTTGAGTGTCTGTGTTGGGAACGCGATGTCTGCATTGTGTTTATGAATAATCGCCAGAACCTGTAACAGAACGTCTTGCTTCACTTTGTGGTACCTGATCCAGTTGACCGTTTTTGTGAAGGTATAGATAAAGAAGTTCAGCGTTGATGGCCCAAATTTGTCAAAGTTAACGATCAACGTCTGTTTGGCATCAATATCTGGGTGGGCCTCGAGCATGGTTCTTACATCATCAACAATGAGCGCCAATTTGTCTGCATCTTGATAACGAAGACCAAAGGTTTCATTGATTCTACGATTCAACATTCTCGATGGGTTCTCTACCACAATACTACTGAACACCGAATTTGGAACGTACAAAGGACGCTTATCAAAAGTGCGGATAATCGTCATGCGCCAGCCAATGCGTTCGACAGTACCTTCGATTTGACGATCGGGAGAGCGTATCCAATCACCGACTTTAAAAGGGCGGTCGAAGTAAATCATCATGCCACCGAAGAAGTTCGACAGTAGATCTTTAGCGGCTAAACCGACGATTAAACCACCGACACCACCAAAGGTAAGCAAACCCGATAGGCTCAGCCCAAACGCCTGCATGATGGTTAAGCCACCCATCACCATAAAGAACAGTCGAGCCACCTTTGCGATAGCCTGTACTGTGGTTTCGTCTCTGGTTTTTTGCTCTAAGACATACTCTTCAGAGTTACTGATCATTCGCAGCGTAAACCAAACAAACGTAGATATGATCAGTATGTGTTTAAGTGTTCTTAGCCAGTTGATTTCATTACCAAACTGGTCTTGAAGAATCAAGCCAACAGACACGGTAGCAGGCCAGCACCAAAGCAACGTACTGACAGGTGTTTTTAAGGCCTCTAGCAGTAGGTCATCCCAATGAAATTGGGTTTTTTTGACCAAGATTTCCAGGCGATTATGGACAATTCGCCAAGCGACCCAAGCGAAAAAACTCGCAATAGTGATGAATAGGACGCTATTTGCCCAATCGCTATGGCTCTGGTTGATGTAGGTTTGTACTTGGGTTATGAATTCATTCATTGTGTGTACTGCCGCAGAAATTATGGGTTAGAAATTAGCAGAAATCACTTTTGTTCTCTACCTTTATAAATCAATCGATTAGCTGACAATTGTATCTCTATATGGATATATAGTCGTTTTTTTGTATGAAGACAATTTTGTTATTTGTTTTCGATGCTACGTAGCTTTGTAAGTGGAGTAATAAATGAGTGACAAACAATATGCAGTTATCGGCTTAGGGCGTTTTGGGTTATCTGTATGCAAAGAGCTACAAAGTTCAGGGGCGCAGGTGCTCGCTGTCGATATTGATGAAGAGCGAGTGAAAGAAGCGGCTAATTTTGTTTCACAAGCGATTGTTGCGAACTGTACGAGCGAAGAGACAGTTAAAGAACTAAGGCTGGACGATTACGATATGGTGATGGTGTCGATTGGCTCTGATGTTAACTCCAGTATTCTAACGACGCTAGTGGTAAAAGAATCAGGCGCAAAAGCCGTTTGGGTGAAGGCGAACGATAAGTTTCACGGCAAGATTCTTTCTAAGATTGGTGCCGATCATATCATCATGCCCGAACGAGACATGGGTATTCGCGTTGCGCGTAAAATGTTGGATAGACGCGTTCTTGAGTTTATCGATCTTGGCAGCGGTTTAGCGATGACGGAGATTGTTATTGGTTCTAATTTGTTGGGTAAGAAACTTGGCGACCTTAAGCTGTGTAAAGAAAATGGTGTTGAAGTACTTGGCTTCAAGCGAGGACCGAACCTAACTAAAGCTCCAGAACTGGATGTGAGTTTAGAAATTGGGGATGTGGTGATCATCGCTGGGCCGAAAGAGACCTTATCTAGAAAGCTACGCAATTGGTAATTGGCAATAAGGTAACAGTATGAATTCGTTAAAACGAAAAGGTACTTTCTACACGCTTAAGAGTGATAAAAAGCCACGTAAAGGCTCTGAACCTAAGATTATCCTTACGAGCTTCTTAGGCGTACTTATCCCCTCTGCAATATTGTTGACGATGCCTGTATTCTCTGTGACAGGCCTAAGTTTTACGGATGCACTGTTTACAGCAACCTCGGCGATCAGTGTGACAGGATTAGGTGTTGTCGATACCGGTGAGCATTTCACCTTGGCGGGTAAAATCTTACTGATGTTCTTGATGCAAGTCGGCGGGTTAGGGCAGATGACTCTATCTGCGGTACTGCTTTACATGTTCGGTGTTAGGTTAAGCCTTAAACAACAAGCACTCGCGAAAGAAGCGCTTGGCCAAGATCGTAAGATTAACCTTCGTAAATTGGTTAAGAAGATCATCATCTTTGCATTAGTGGCTGAATTTATCGGTTTTGTATTGCTCTGCTTCCGCTGGGTACCTGAGATGGGATGGTCAACGGGCAGTTTTTATGCTCTATTTCATGCGATATCTGCATTCAATAACGCAGGTTTTGCACTGTTTTCAGACAGTATGATGAGTTTTGTTGATGATCCGCTGGTGATCTTCACCTTAGCTGGCTTGTTTATTTTCGGTGGGCTAGGCTTCACAGTCGTCGGCGACCTATCGAGTAACTGGCGTAAAGGTTTTCGACATCTTCATTTACACACCAAGATTATGCTAACCGCCACTCCGACTCTATTGTTGGTAGGTACGGTATTGTTCTGGCTGCTAGAAAGAAATAACTCAGCAACCATGGAAGGGTTATCGACTCAAGGACAGTGGCTAGCCGCATTTTTTCAGTCGGCAAGTGCTCGTACTGCTGGCTTTAATAGTGTTGATTTGTCTCAATACACTCAGCCTGCATTGTTGGTAATGATTGTACTGATGTTGATTGGTGCTGGTTCTACCTCAACGGGTGGTGGTATTAAGGTTTCGACCTTTGCCGTCGCGTTTGTCGCAACTTGGACCTTCCTGCGTCAGAAAAAACATGTAGTGATGTTTAAGCGAACCGTAACTTGGCAAGCGGTAACAAAGTCATTGGCCATTATTGTGGTAAGTGGGGCGTTATTAACCACCGCGATGTTTTTGTTAATGCTTACTGAAAAGGCAGCGTTTGATCGAGTCATGTTTGAGGTGATTTCTGCCTTTGCAACGGTTGGTTTAACAGCTGGCTTAACCGCAAACCTGACTGAGCCCGGTAAATACATCATGATTGTAGTTATGGTGATTGGACGAATCGGACCTTTGACTTTGGCTTACATGTTAGCTCGCCCTGAGCCTTCGTTGTTGAAATACCCAGAAGATACGGTGTTAACGGGTTAATAAGATTAACAGGCTAAGGTTAACCCTTCTTGTTAGTGCGTTAGAAAAACAAAGCCAGCGAATATGCTGGCTTTGTTTTTTAGAGGTTTATAGTCAGTTTTTGAATTCTTAGCCCTCGAATAATCCCACATATTCTTCGTAGCCTTCGTCTACCAGTTTATCCGCTGGAATAAAGCGCATTGCGGCTGAGTTCATGCAGTAGCGTAAACCTGTTGGCTTTGGACCATCTTTAAATACATGTCCTAGGTGAGAGTCACCAAATTTACTGCGAACCTCTGTTCTCGGGTAAAGCAGCTTGTAGTCAGTAGTCGTTACGACATAAGCCTCGCTGATTGGCTGTGTAAAGCTCGGCCAACCTGTACCTGATTTGTATTTGTCTTTTGAAGAGAACAATGGCTCACCAGTCACGATATCAACGTAAATACCTTCCTCTTTGTTATCCCAGTATTTGTTGTCAAATGGGCGCTCAGTAGCGTCTTCTTGCGTTACATCGTATTGAAGTGCTGTAAGCTTCGCTTTGATCTCTGCATCAGACGGTTTTACGTATGTTTTAGCATTCGCTGTCGCATTCTTACTGTCGATGATCTGACGTAGTGTTTTAGGGTTGTCCTTTCTATCATCACCGAAGATTTTATCTAAATACTGATCACGACCTGAAGCGTAACGATAGTAGTTATAACGAACCTTACTCTTCTTGTAATAATCTTGGTGGTAATCTTCTGCTGGCCAGAACTTCTCAAATTTTATCAGTTCTGTTTTTAGTGGTGCACCAAAGATATTAGCTTTGTCGATCTCCATCATGAAGTTCTGAGCAACATCTTTTTGTGCTTGGTTATGATAGAAAATAGCCGGTCGATAATGACGGCCTCGGTCTACAAAAGAACCTTTGTCATCGGTTGGGTCGATGTGTCGGAAGAATTGGTCAAGAACCTGTTCGTAGCTAACCACATCAGGGTTATAGGTCACGTTGATCACTTCGATGTGACCTGACTTACCCGAAGAGACCTGTTTGTAGGTTGGGTTTTCTAGTTCACCGCCAGAATACCCAGAGATAACGTCGGTGACGCCTGTCAGCTTTTCTAGGTCGGATTCTGTACACCAAAAACAACCACCCGCGAGTGTCGCGATTTCACTATTACCTGAATTAGCTGTTTTATCCATTGTATTGGCAGTGCCAGTCTGGCTTACAAACAGCGAAATCAGTGGTAGCGCAACCACGAGTGATACCAATATTTTAGATAATTTATTCATAGATACCTCATCTTGACGTTCTTCTCATTCGATTTTGAATGTACGAATAGAGACAGGTTTTAGATGGAAAAAATTGCATCATTCATGAAAAAAATATGTTATCGAGAAAATCTTGCTCATAAATGCCGCCAGTAGTAGGGTGTAGGCATTGATGTAAAATAATAGATAATGATGACGTTTTCGTACATCTAAGGAACAGCATGCAAGCAGAAGTTAAATGGGTCGAAGGTTTTAAATTCTTGGGTCAATCTCAATCAGGCCACTCTATTGTCATGGATGGCAGCGGTGGTGCAACGGCGCCAAGCCCGATGGAAATGGTTCTTATGGCCGCTGGTGGTTGTAGCTCTGTTGATGTCGTCGATGGATTGAAATCTGCTGGTCAAAGCATTACAGGCTGTAACGCGAAACTTGAAACGACACGTCGTGAAACCGCGCCAAAAATCTTTACTGCGATTAACATTCACTTTGAAGTTTCAGGTGACAACCTTGATCCTAAGTTGGTTGCAAAAGTATGCGCTGATTCATTGGAAAAGTACTGTTCAGTGTGCCTAATGCTAGGTGCAGGCGTAGAAATGACGCACAGCTGGGAAATCGTCTAGTCTTCTGGCTGTATAGCTTGGCTTTGAGTCGTTACTTTTCGGCTTATGAGCAAACATAGATAAAGAAAGGGAGGAGCACTTAGCAGTGCTCCTCCCTTGTTATTAAGGAAGTCGTTATTACGTTAGAATACGATTATTCCACTGTTTCAATGATAACTTCTTCAACTTGAACATCTTCTTGGTACTCGAAGCTTGGGATTGTTGCTTCCACACGACGGTTTTGAGCACGACCTTCAGCCGTATCGTTTGATGCGATTGGGTTTTCTTCCCCTTCACCAGAAGCGGTAATGCGATCAGCTTCAATACCTTGCTCTTCGATGTATGCTGCTACTGCTGCCGCACGTTTCTTAGAGATCATCATGTTGTACTCAGCTGCACCTGTTGAATCTGTGTGACCAACAATGTTAACGGTAGACTGAGGGTATGTTTGTAAGACTTCCACAATTGGCTGTATAGCGGCTTTACCTTCGTCTGAAAGTTCTGTGCTGTTAGTCGCAAATGTACCTTGAGAGAAACTCTCAGTTTGCGCTTTGGTAACCACTACCTCCGCTTCCTCTTCAACGACCACAGCTTCTGGCTCTGTGATTGGTTCAGAAGGTGCTTGAGTTACAGCCGCCGCAGAAGCTGCAGCCGCTGATGCGGTTGTATTACCCGTGCCGAAATTGTAGCTAAGACCTACTGTGACAAGGTTGGAGTTTAGGTCTTGGATGATCTTATCGTCAAAATCATCGAAGTATTGGTATTCCACTCTCAGCGCCCAATCGTCTGAAAGCTGTTTCTCGGCACCGATACCTAAGGCTAAAACAACGTCGTCTTCGTCATCGTGCATGATGTAAGCAGGACCTGCTTTAAAGAAGATATCAAACTCTTGTTTAATCGCTAGTCGATACATTGGGCTTAAAGAAATGGCTACGATAGAATCGCTGTATCTTTGAGTCGCTCCGTTGTTGTTAAAGCTGGTGTCATAATCACCTAAGTAATCTGCATTCAATTCTAGAGCAATGTTATCGGTAAAGTTGTAACCACCGTAAATACCGCCCGCCACTGAATCATCTTCACAATCAATGTTGTCGACACAAGCGCTATCTAGCCAACCCATGCCAACTTTTGCGCCTACGTATGTCGTTGCGGCAATTGATGGAGCAGCAGCGAAACCTGAAGCAGCTATCACAGCACACATGATTTTTGACAATTTTTTCATAATCTTATCCTTGGATTAACTCTTATTGTTATCTGAATGAGCCTTTAAAGCGACGACTTACTGATTGGGACACTGCAACAGTAGATCGTTCAAGGCGTAGATTCAGGTCGAACCTATCTTGGAACTGTTATTACATTGTTAGTACAGTTGCTTATTATGGTCAATGAAATTGTTAAAAATTATATATTTAAGGTGCTATTTACAGAGGTTTTTGTCAATTAATTGCTGTCTCAAATGTTGGAAACGAAGAAACCTCGTATCATTTTTAGGCGATATGAGGTTTCATTTTCATGTGTACGGAATGTTTGGTTGGGTAATCTAGGTGATTACCGTTATGGACGCTCACCCGCCAATAAACGCTTCTCGATATCTGCAATTACGCTAGGTAAGTCTGCAATGGTATCGATTAGGTAGTGTGGGTTTGATTTGTTTAGCTTAACGCTTGCTTTTTCACGTGCAGCTGCAAGTGTTGTCTCGTCTGCATCTAAATATTCTTGATACGTTAAGCCTGCTTCGTTCCCCGATAATACAAGTCCAACTGTCCACATGCCTGCGTTGTGACCCTCATCGATCCCCGGTGCTGCGTCGTCTACTTTTACACACGCAGCAACGCTAGTTACACCTAGATCGATTACGTTTTTCAGTGCCATAAATGGAGCAGGGCGACCACCTTGAGGTAAGTCATCGGTCGCTACCACGTTATCTGGTCGGTAACCGTAATCTGCAGCAGCAGGAATTAAAACATCCATCACTTCACGTGGGTAACCTGAACAAGACCCGATCTTCACGTTCTTCTCTTTTAGGTTATTGACCACTTCTATCGCATTCAAAATAGGTGCTGCGTGATCGGCTACTTTCGCTTTTTGAAGAGGCATGAATGCCGCGTAGATCGCGTCAACGTCTTCACTTGTCATGGAGCGTCCGAACTGAGCCTTCCAACGAGCGTCAACAGCTGGAATTCGACCCACTGCTTGGATGTGGTCCCATTTGCCGATCCCCATAGGTTCACGCGCTTCAGCTAAGTCGATGTCAAAGTCGAAACCTTGTTTGAATGCTTCAACGAAGATGCTAGTTGGAGCAAACGACCCAAAATCAACGATAGTGCCGGCCCAGTCAAAGATAACCGCTTGGATAGGTGATGTCGTGTTCATAATAGTGTCCTATTTTTGTGTCACTCCCAGTTCAAAGTTCTGGGAAACAAATGGTTGTTTAAGGTTATTGGTTTAAATGTTGATTTCGAGAATTAAAGGTATTCAAAATCTTTGCAGACTTTGGCTATCGCTTTTTCGAATACAGACAGAGCGACTTCTAGCTCGCTGCGACTGATGATCAATGGCGGGCTCAATTGAATCACGTTACCTTGTGACACCTTAAAGCTCAGGCCATCGTTCAGACATTGGTAAAGTACTGCTTCTGCTTCATCGAACGCTCGGTTTTTGGTGATATGGTCAGTGACCAATTCCACTCCCCAGAGCAGGCCGATGCCGCGAACGTCACCAATGACTGGGTATTTCTCTTTCATTTGAAGCAGTTGTTCACGCACGAATGCGCTGTCCGCTTGTACTTTTTCAAGTAGATTTTCTTGCTCAATCACTTCCATCGTAGCCAGTGCCGCCGCGCAGCCAATAGGACTTTTCTCGTGGGTGTAGTGACCAAGTGATACTTGCGCTGCCGTGTTGTATTTGTCTTTAGTGACCATGGCTGCAATTGGAACCAAGCCCCCGCCAAAACCTTTACCGATACAAAGAATGTCAGGTTCGATATCAAAGGCCTGGTGAGTGAACCATTCGCCACTACGAACCATACCGTTTGGAATGTCGTCGATGATCAACATGACGTTATGCTTATCGCAGATCTCACGGATGCGCTTCCAGTAAGCTTTGCTTGGAACCTGAACGTCTGTGTTACGCACTGCTTCGGCAATGAAGGCTCCAATGCCACCTTCTTTTTCAATCACATACTCTAAATAGTCGGCATAGTGAACGTCGCATGCAGTTTCGTTTGCATTGACTGCGCTATTCTCGTTAAACGGGAAAGCGCCACGATAAGAGACGGCTGGTGGAATACGTTCTACGCCAGCCATTAACGGGCCCATGCCTTCGCGGAAACAAGCTTCACCACCCACTGAAATTGCGTCCAGTGACGCGCCATGGAATGAGTCCCACAGTGAAACGACCTTGAAGTTGTTGGTGACATGTCGAGCCAGTTTGAGTGCCATGCCGATAACCGAAGTACCACCCGGTGCAAACAACACGCGGTTCAACTCACCACCGCAGATCTGTGTCAGCTTTTCAGCGCATTGAACGGCTGTTTCATTGGTAAAGCGACGTGGTGAAAACGGCAATGACGCCATTTGCTGAGTCACTTTATGAATGATGTGAGGGTGACCATAACCTAGTTGATGGACATTATTGCCATGAAAGTCCATGTACTTTTTGCCAGTCGCATCTTGAATGTAAATGCCTTCGGCTGCTTCAAGTGTGTCTAGGCAAGGTGTTGACATCGCTTGATGAAGAAACACGTCTGAGTCGCGTTTTAACATCGCTTGAGTCGCCTCATCGTTTAGCGACTCGTTCCATTTCTCACGCGCTGGCGTGGTGTTCACATCGCCTTCGCTTCGAAAGTGTGTCGCCTTTAGAACAGAATCTTGATTGGCCATCGTCATTATTTGATGTCCCAGTACATTGCGTTTTTAACTGAGCCAATGAGGGCTTCAATGTCAGAAGGGTAAACTTCACCGATGTTACCGATTCGGAAGCAGTCGGCGTTTGAAACCTTGCCCGGGTAAATCACAAAACCTTGTTCTTTCAAACGGTCATAGAATTCCTTGAATTGGTAATCGCTATGAGTTGGAGAATAGAAAGAGGTGATAATCGGTGAATGAAGTTCATCATTTAACAGAGGTTCAAAACCAAGAGAGCGCATACCTGCAACCAGTGTGGTTTGGTTTGTTTGGTAGCGATTATGACGAGCTTCGATACCACCTTCCTGTTCCAATTCAAGTAGAGCTTGATAGAAAGCACGCACTGTATGCGTCGGAGAGGTAAAACGCCATTTACCGTGGTTGCTTTCCATGCAGTGCCATTGGTCAAACAGATCAAGGCTTAATGAACGAGCTTGGCCTTTGCACTTTGCCAGTTCCGATTGCTTAGCAATAACAAAGCCGAAGCCCGGTACACCTTGGACGCACTTGTTTGCAGAGCTGATCATGTAATCGATACCTAAGTCAGCGATATCCATAGGGATGCCACCAAAGCTCGACATTGCATCGAGAATGACGGTTTTGTTGTGCTGTTTTGCCAATTTGGCAATGTCTTCAATTGGATTCAGCATGCCTGTCGTGGTTTCACAATGCACAATCGCAACGTGAGTAATGTCTGAATCCATGGCCAATGCCGTTTCCATTTCGTTCAAGTCAGGCTGTGATGTTTCACCTGGGGAAACGACATGGCATGGAATGTTTAAGTATTCTGCGATTTGAGCAATACGAGCGCCGTACGCACCGTTATCAACAACAAGAAGTTTTCCATTTTTAGAGATAACGCTACCGATTGTTGCTTCTACCGAAGCGGTGCCGCTACCTTGCATTAATACGCTTGTATATCCCGCTTGCTTAGTCGCTAAAGTCACTAGCTTGCTACGAATCACTTCAACAACGTCTTTGTTGTATTCATCATCCCAAGTACACCAATCTTTTAACATCGCTTGGCGAACGGTTTCAGAAGTAGATAAAGGGCCCGGTGTCAGCAGTAAGTATTCGTTTCTCATGTTCAACTCTCGTGATTTTAATTTTGGACTATACCAATATTTAGAGCTACTTTAACAACCAATTTAAACGGTCGTAAATAGCCCAAACATCATTTTCACAAAAGCTTCATATTAAAAATGGTCACTTGTCTTGAGAAAGTTTTCGATCTTTAAATTGCCATTTTTCGTTCATTTAATCGTCACAAAAGCCAGTTAGCTTAATAATTGAAATCTGGTACATACCAATATGTGGGGTGTGTGCCAACAACTGGAATGAATTTTTGAATATAGGTGCCTCTCGATAGGGCTTCTAGCTTTAACAACTTTAACTTTGGCAATTTTTAATTTTGGCAGCTTCTCACTTTAGAGTAGGGCCTGACTGGAGAAAATGATGAAAAACCGTTTTATGAAAGGATCACTTGCAGCATTAGTCACACTATTAGCTGGTAACGCTTATGCGGCACAGGAAGTGACGGTTTATACCGCTTTTGAAACTGACATCTTAGCGAAGTACAAAAATGCTTTTGAAAGCGAAAACCCAGACATCAACATCAAATGGGTTCGTGATTCAACCGGGATCATGACGGCAAAATTATTAGCTGAGAAAAACAACCCTCGTGCAGAAGTGGTGTGGGGCCTTGCGGGTTCTTCAATGGCATTGCTTAAAGAAGAGGGCGTCCTGAAACCTTATACGCCTCAAGGTGTAGAAGCGCTGCGCTCAAACCTCAACGATCCGCAATCTACTCAAGCTTGGTATGGCAACGATGCATTCTTCAATGCGGTTTGTTTCAACGAAGCGGTAGCGAAACAACTTAACCTACCAGCACCTAAATCTTGGGATGACCTAACCAAGCCTATCTACAAAGGTCATATTGCGATGCCAAACCCAGCGTCTTCTGGTACGGGTTATATGCAAGTGTCTGCTTGGCTACAAAACATGGGTGAAGACCAAGGTTGGAACTACATGCAGAAGCTAGACCAAAACATCGCTCACTACACGCACTCTGGTTCTAAGCCATGTGTTCAAGCGGGCATGGGTGAAGTCGCTATCGGTATTTCTATGGCGAGCCGTGGCGCTAAGCTGAAAACTCAAGGCGCTCCACTTTCAGTGATTACGCCTGAAGGCATCGGCTGGGAATCTGAAGCGGTAGGTCTTGTTAAGCCTTCTGATGCAGCACAACGTGTTATCGATTGGTCTATTTCTAAAGCGGCAAATGAGCTTTACATCGAAATGTACCCAGTTGTTGGTCACAAAGATGTGACAGGCAAAGCAGAGAACTTCCCTAATGTAGAAAAGAACATGGCAAAAATGGACTTCGCTCGCATGGGCAGCGAACGTGCCGACGTTCTTAAAACATGGTCTGACAAGTTTGACGCTAAATCAGAGCCAAAATCTTAATCTGACGACCTAGTCAGTTACTTAACTATTTAGTTCATTAGAAGTTAGAAATCAGTAAAGGAAGGCTTCGGTCTTCCTTTTTTAGTTTTACGCCTTCAGGTTTTAAGTAAGGTACAACAAATGACAAAGCACTACTCATATTGGTTCAAGCAAGCGTTGGAACAAGAGTTCGGCAACATCAATGCGGGGCTAGATTCGGCTAAGCCGCTCCAAAAAGATGTCAACTGTGATATCGCCATTGTTGGCGGTGGCTATACGGGTTTATGGACGGCGATTTTAATCAAACAACAGCAACCCGAAAAGCATGTTGTCGTGATTGAAAAAGGCCTATGTGGTCGCGGTGCTTCTGGTGCGAACGGCGGTTGCATGCTGACGTGGTCAACCAAGTATCCGACGCTGAAAAAGCTCTATGGAAAAGAACAAGCGAAATGGTTGGTTAAGGAATCGGAAAAGGTTATATACGAGATCGAATCCTTCTGTAACGAACACAAGATTGACGCGCATCTATATCGCAGCGGAACTTACTACACGGCGACCAATGAAGCTCAAAAGGGTGGAATGGAGCCTGTTGTTAATGAGCTGGTTAAGCAGGGTATCAATAGCTGGAAGAAGTGCGATAATTCTTTGGCTGATAAAGCGGGATCTGAACGCCATATTGAGGGTTACTACTCAGAAGCTGCGGGTAGTGTGCAGCCAGCGTTATTGGCTAGAGGTTTGCGCCGAGTCGCGCTTGAACTGGGTGTCGAAATTCACGAAAACACAGAGATGACATCACTCGACTATGGCTCTCCCGCTCGAATTCAAACCAAAGGCGGGTCAGTATTTGCGGATAAAGTGATTTTGGCACTCAATGCGTGGATGCTCGATCACTTCAAAGAGTTCAAACGCAGCATTGTGGTTGTCTCTTCAGATATGGTGGTGACCAAGCCCATTCCTGAAAAGCTCAAGAAGTTTGGCCCAGAGAAAGGGGCGGCGGTGGTGGATTCGCGTATCTTTGTCCACTACTACCGAGATACCCAGGACGGACGACTCATGTTGGGCAAAGGCGGCAATAAATTCTCGTTTGCCAATCAAGTTGAAAGCATGTTTAACCAAACGACTAACTACCTGCCGATTCTCAATCAATCGTTCCAAAAACTGTTCCCTAAATTGGAACAAAGTGAATTCGATTACAACTGGTCTGGCGGCTCAGATCGTTCGGTTACCGGATTGCCATTTTTCGGTAACCTAAAAGGCCAAAGCAACATCTATTATGGGCTTGGTTATTCAGGCAATGGCGTTGCTCAAACCCGTATGGGCGGGAAGATTTTGTCAGCAAAGGTGCTCGATATCGACAATGCTTGGACACGAAGCGGTTTAACTAAAGGCCCGTTAGGACACTTCCCGCCAGAGCCATTTCGTTGGGTAGGTGCGATGATGGTGCGTGATGCGGTACGAAGAAAAGAGAACGCGGAAGATTCGGGTAACACGCCATTGTGGCTAGATAAACAGTTATCCAAACTCGCAGGTGCGGCGGGCAAAGCCGACAAGGTTGAATCATAGATTAATCTTGCGTTTAAATTAGAAGTTTACATTAAGGCTCTCAGTGATTTATGGGCAAGTCACTGAGGGCTTTCAACGTTGAACGAACTGTGAATGCTGAACAAATAGCAATCCTTAATGCTTATTATATCTGCAATATAACTGTCATTTAGCTACTATAAATTTGTCACTCAACTGCAATATTCTCAGTTTAAATTTGGTATATACCATATAGAGAGTGCTGTAGTATGAGCAACCAAACTTATTTGAATATTGAAAACGTTGTAAAGCAATTTGGCCAATTTACAGCGTTAAAAGACATCTCCCTATCGATAGATAAAGGCGAGTTCGTCTGCTTTCTTGGCCCGTCCGGCTGTGGAAAAACCACCTTATTACGTGCGATTGCAGGTCTAGACTTGCCAACTTCAGGTTCTATTGAGCAGAACGGTAATGATACGACCTTCTTGCCACCAGAAAAGCGCGACTTTGGTATCGTGTTCCAATCTTACGCTTTGTTTCCAAATCTCACTGTGGAAGAAAACATTGCGATTGGTCTGAAAAACCAAGGCATGTCGACCAAAGAAGCCCTTGAGACGGTTGAGTCTTGGTTAGAGACCATCGGCTTACCAACGTCTGGCCAAAAGTATCCGAATCAGTTGTCTGGCGGACAACAGCAGCGTGTTGCTCTGGCTCGCGCGTTAGCGTTGTCTCCAGGCTTGTTGCTACTCGATGAGCCTCTTTCTGCGTTGGATGCGAAGGTAAGAACACATCTGCGTGACGAGATCTGCCAACTGCAACGCAAGTTGGGTATCACCACTATCATGGTGACGCACGACCAAGATGAAGCCTTAACGATGGCCGACCGTATTGTCGTGATGAATCATGGTGTTATCGAGCAGGTCGGTGCTCCACAAGAGATCTACCAAAAACCTGTCAGTCGTTTTGTGGCTGAGTTTGTTGGTAGCATGAACTTCATTCAAGCTTCTGTCGCAGCGCAAGGCAAGATACGTATTGCTGAGTCGATGCTACCGTTGCCGGGTTTAGATAACCTCACGCCAAAACTTGGTGATGTTTTCGATATTGCCGTTCGTCCAGAGCAAATCCAGTTTGTGGATCGTTTTAGTGAGTCATTACCCGTGAGAATCGTATCAAGCGAATTCTTAGGGGCGTTTTATCGTGTTGAGTGTCAATTGCAACATGACTCCACGGCGAAAGAGATCATCGTTGATGTATCAGTCAAAGAGTTCAATCGATTGAAGCTGCGTCGCAGTGATATTCGTTATGTGGCGTTTGACCAAGAAGGCCTGAGAGCTTACCCATCGAAAAGCCTGCAAGTGATGAAAGACGAGGCGGCGTAAATAATCATGGAATCGACTCAAATGATGCAATCTAAGCTGCTAATTCAACGACGAGTACAGCCTTTTCTTGCTCGATTAAGTAAAGACAACGTAATCCTATTTGGGCTGTTGGCCTTTTTGTCTGTGTTCATGACGCTGTTTATCCTGATGCCACTATGGGCAATGTTGAAAAAAAGCGTTCAGAATGCAGACGGAGAATTTGTAGGATTACAGAATTTCGCAACGTATTTTGCTTCTCAAAGCCTGTGGCAGTCGGTAGGCAATACGTTCACGCTTGGGTTGTTAGTGACCGTTGTCGTGGGAGTATTAGCGTTTGGCTATGCCTATGCTTTGACTCGTTCATGCATGCCTTTTAAGGGGCTTTTTCAAGTGCTAGGTTCAGCGCCTATTCTGGCTCCTTCATTGCTACCAGCGATCAGTTTGATCTTCTTATTTGGTAATCAAGGTATCGCTAAAGAAGTCTTAGGTGGTAACTCGGTGTACGGCTTGATTGGTATCTCACTGGGCCTGATATTCTGGACGTTTCCACACGCCTTAATGATTCTGACTACTTCATTGAGAACCTCTGACGCTCGTCTTTATGAGGCGGCACGTGCACTCAATACTTCATCGCTAAAAACCTTCTTCATGGTGACGTTACCTGCGGCAAAATACGGCTTGATAAGTACCTTGATCGTTGTGTTTACGCTGGTGGTTTGTGATTTTGGTGTGCCAAAGGTGATTGGTGGTAGCTACAACGTTCTGTCTACCGATATCTTTAAACAGGTAGTAGGGCAACAGAATTTCTCTATGGGCGCGGTGACTAGCATCCTATTGCTATTGCCTGCGTTGCTTGCATTTACCGTTGACCGCTGGGTTCAAAAGAAACAAAAGAGCTTGTTTGATACTCGCTCCGTCGCTTACCAACCAGAGCCAAACACTCTACGTGATGGCGTGTGTTTACTCTATTGCACCGTAATTTCAGTGGCTGTTGTTATCGTGCTAGGCATGGCGATATACGGATCTATGGTCACTTTCTGGCCTTGGAATAAAACGCTAACGCTAAATAACTATAACTTCGCAGAGATGAGTACTTATGGTTGGACGCCATTTTTCAACTCTTTAACCCTCGGCGCTTGGACTGCGATCATCGGTACCGTATTGATTTTCTTAGGCGCGTACTGCATTGAGAAGGGCAGAGCATTTGGTCCTGTTCGTCAAGCAATGCAAATGCTCAGTGTGGTACCGATGGCCGTTCCGGGTATGGTGTTGGGTTTGGGGTATATCTTCTACTTTAATGATTTGAGTAACCCACTCAACTTCTTGTATGGCACGATGGCGTTCTTGGTGATTAATACGGTGGTTCACTACTACACAGTCGGCCACATGACAGCGTTAACCGCATTAAAACAGCTGCCTGAGGAAATAGAAGCGACGGCGGCTTCGGTTAACCTACCGCAATACAAGCTGTTCTTTAAGGTGACGGTACCCGTTTGTCTGCCTGCGATTTTAGATATTGCGACATACCTGTTTATTAATGCACTTACCACGACATCTGCGGTAGTATTCTTGTATTCTACCGATACGATACCTGCGTCAGTTTCAGTACTGAATATGGATGATGCGGGACAAACGGGTGCAGCAGCTGCCATGGCGGTGATGATCATGATATCGGCAGCGAGCGCGAAGTTGATTCATATGTTAATCAACAAGTTATTCGAGAAGCGCACCCAAGCTTGGCGCAAACGCTAGCGAACCATTTTATATTGCAGTTGGCCAAGGAATGGCTGACGACAAGAACAAGAATAAAAGGAAATGAAGTGCAGTACGTAAAAATCAAAGACGTCATCGTAGAGCAGATAGAGTCGGGGATGTTAACACCACGACAGAAGCTGCCTGCGGAGCGCAAACTGGCTGAATCGTTTGATACAACACGAGTTACGTTACGTGAAGCCTTGTCTTCACTTGAAGCGGAAGGACGAATTTATCGAGAAGACCGACGTGGTTGGTTTATCTCTCCAGCGCCACTGCGCTACGATCCAACACAAACACTGAACTTCACGAATATGGCTTTGTCGCAGAATCGTAAGCCAAAAACAGAATTGGTGGCGGCGAAAGGCATGTTAGCAACCAAGGAGGCGACTCGGCTTCTTGAGTTACAACCTTTTTCGGACGTTTATCGAGTCGACAGAGTTCGTTATCTTGAAGATAGGCCGGTTGTGTATGTGACCAACTACATTCGACCTGAGCTGTTCCCTAATTTGCTTGATTATGACTTGTCTAAATCGTTGACGGACATCTACCGTGAGCACTTTGGCGTGGTGTATCAGAAGATCCGTTACCGAGTGAGCACAACGTCTTTGCTTGGCGAAACCGCGCAAGCCCTGCGTGCGACTTCTGGTTCTCCTGCAATGGTCGTAGAGCGTGTGAACTACAACCAAAACGGCGACCTGATTGACTGTGATATTGAGTATTGGCGTCATGACGCGATCAGTATTGAGTCAATCGCGCAGCTAGAGCGCTAGTCATACGTTATAACGTTGGCATATCTGCAATTATGCAGGATTGCCCAATTGAAACGCTCAAAGGTCTCTTATTCGGAGGCCTTTTTTATCACCTGTTGTCAGCCGTTGTGCTAATTCATCAATAATTTAGGAATGAAATGGAATTCTCTGCGATTGTAATCGTGATCATTTCGGCTTTGCTTCACGCGGGTTGGAACGTTCTAGGTAAATCTAATCAAGGCTCGGGCTCGTCTTTCTTTTTAGCCTCTGGCTTTGCCGCTGCCGCGATATTGACGCCTTACTTGATCTGGTATGTTCACAGTGTAGGGCTGTCAAATATCTTACTTCCATTCTGGCAACTGGTTTTCTTGAGTGGGATCTGTCAAATCATCTATTTGATTGGGTTAGGCGCGGCCTATAAACAAGCTGATATCGGTGTGATTTACCCAATGGCACGGGCACTGCCTGTGTTGATGGTGGGTTTAGGCACGGTGTTGATAGGCTATGAGCTGTCACCTAATCAATGGATTGGGTTCACTTTAATAACATTAGGCTGCTTGTTTGTACCACTTAAGCAGTTTTCAGATCTTAGGTTAAAAGCGTATCTCAACCTTGGCGTACTGTGGGCGTTGATCGCGGCCATTGGTACCACTGGCTATTCCATCATTGATAAAGAAGCGCTTTTGTTACTCGAGCCTTTGAGCACACCAGTTATAACTAACAAGCACACCGCGATTTTCTATCTAGGCATTCAGTTTTGGGCGATTGTGATTCCACTCAGTGTTTGGTTATTCGTAACCAACCAAAGAATCGAGTTTACTAATGCTTGGATACTGCGAAAGAGAGCCACAGTGGCCGGCATCATGATGGCTTCGACTTATGGTTTGGTGTTGTTTGCGATGACCATGACTGAGAACGTCAGCTTGGTTGTTGCTCTTAGGCAAGTAAGTATCATCTTCGGCGTAGTGATGGGGTTCTACTTTTTAAAGGAAAAGTGGCACGCGACTCGCGGTGTAGGCGTCTCTCTAATTATTGCTGGCTTAGTTATCTCATTGACTTAAAAGCTCGCCGGAACGATTGGATATTTGTGCAGAGGCATCTATATTAAGCTAAATCAAAAACGCCCTTAGCGATACAAACTTCGTCAAGGGCGTTTTCTCTTTATCTAGTAAGAAGCTGTAGGTAGTAAAAGACTTAACCCGCTAAAGCTTGAGCATCTTGCTGTTTCAACACTTTGTGGCCATCTTCAGTGACACCACGTTTCCAGTAGCTGCTGATGTAGATGTTCTCTTTCGCGACTTCTTTTTCGTTGCGGAAGTATTGTCTTAGCTCACGCATGCTTTCAAATTCACACGCTGTCCATATTGAAACCTGACCTTCTAACCATTCTGTGTTGCGCACGGTTTGTGAAAGTGACTCTGAGGTTTCATCTTCAATCAACCAGGTTACTTTGATACCTTGAGGAGTCTCAAGTACCTGCTTATCTGCTGCTGAGTTGATCTGAATGATAGCGTGCCCCGTTGCTGTTTCTGGGAGCGTTTTTACTTTTGCAGAAAGCGCAGGTAGGGACGTCATGTCTGCAACTAAGAAGAACCAGTCTGACTCTAGGTTAAGCCCCTGAATTAAACCAGGGCCAGCCACTGAAACCGTGTCACCCACTTTTGCGTTCATTGCCCATCGAGCCGCAAAACCACATTGCAAATCTGTAGTGATATGGCGAACAAAATCAACTTCAATCCACTGCTCTACAGGATTGTACTGACGAATGGTGTAAGTGCGCATGGTTGGGCGCTCACCTTCGTTTAGCTGGCTTAAATCAGTCGTGCCAAGTGGCGAGAATAAAAGCTTGATGTAGCCGCCGGCACATTCTGTTGGGTATTTACTTAATCCCTCACCGCTAAGCGTTATGCGCTGCATGTTTGGAGTAATTGTTGAGGTTTGAGTAACGGTTAATGTGATAGGGCTAGGCTTGCTCATATAAGGCTCTCTTAGATTTGGATTTCCACATCATAATCCTGAACTAAAAAACACTCAATACTAATAGTTATCATTTACTTTGATTTACACATGTACTACCTAACTTATACGACAGATCCTATTGAGAAACGGATCCTACAAAAAAGAGCCCTTTAGAAAACTAAAGGGCTCTTAGGATTGGTTTGACTCAGCGAACAGAATTAGCTGTTTGCTTGCTCTAGTTCAATCGTTTCTTCAGCGGCTTTCGCAGCTTCTAGCATCTTACGAATAATGAACGATGCTGCCATTGCGATACCTACCATCACGACGGCAAGAACAGTCAGCATTTGGAAGTAATCACCGTAAACCGTTTGCACGATCTCTTGTGTGATCTCTTGACCTTTCTCTAGTGCAATAGACGTTGAGAATACCGCGCCAACAATGCCTGATAGTGCGATAGCAACAGAGAACAAGCTTACTGAGAAGTTTTCAATGTGCTTAGGTGCAACAGACAGGATGAAGGCTACAACCATTGAACCTACAATCACTTCACCGAATGCTAGGAAGAAGTGAATCGCTAGGAAGACTTCTGGGCGGATCAGAATATCGTCACCAACTGTCGTTACTGCCATCGTAAGGATACCGAAAGCGATAGCCGTAAGGATGAAAGAGAAACCGACTTTGGTTGCAGTTGAGAAGTTAATGTTTTTCTTTTCTAGGTTAGAGAAGATACCCGCGATGATAGGGCCAGCAACCATACACCATAGTGGGTTCATTGCCATTGAAGCTTCAGGTGCGACAGGGATGAAACCAAATAGATCGCCACGCATTGTGTTGATCGCTACCATTGTCATCGAAGTCATCATCTGACCGTAGTACACGAAGAAACATGTCGTCAGGAATGTGATGATTAAGATAGTCCCCATTTTTAGCATGTCTGATTTCTTCGATTTCATCATCAAAGAGACAAAGTAGATGATCGCTGCACCACCGATTGCGTACACGATGTTTTGGCCAATATCCATGTTAGAGAACATGAAGAATACCAAGCCGATCATTGCTGCAGAAAGACCAAGGAACGCTGCCCAGTTTTTAGTGCTTACTGGTTTTTGGTCGATTTCAGCACTTGCTTCAACAAGGCCTTTGCGAACAAAGATCATCATCAGAAGCGCAGCACCGGCTAGCACCGCTGAAAGAAGGAAACCACCGTGGAAACCAACAACAAGTACTAGCATTGGGAACAGGTATTGGCCTAACAGAGCACCAATATTGTTTACTGAGTAGTTGATTGGGTAGCAGTTCTCAAAATCTTCTTGAGTTTTGAACGTGCGTTTGTAAAGACTTGGGTAAGAAGGGGACATCAAACCACGTGCATAACTTGCTAACGCAATACCACATAATGCCATCGGAACATTGGTTGCTGCTGCACCAAGTACCAGTAGAACGTAACCACTTGCGAACCCTAGGAAGGCAATGGTTAAAGATCGGTAGGCGCCTAAAAACTTGTCGGCGATAAAGCCACCTGCGATAGCAAATAGCGGTCCGATTGCAGAGAAAGCACCAACAACCATCATGGTGTCGGCTTCATTGTAGTTCAGATCTTCAAGGAAGAAACGAGTCAAGATCACCATGACGCCATAGAACGAAAGTCCGAACATCATTTGGCAGAACATCATTGATTTGTTTAATCTATTCCACATTATTTTATTCTCACGTTTGTATTGATATGTAGTGTAATTACCCGATTATAATATCATTAGTAGTAATACATAAACTGAAATATCTGTCCCAAACAGAACTTTACTCGATATATCTTTTCTTATGAGTGCATTCATATTTCTCATGAATGAGGTTTGCAACGTTAGATTTTGCAAGTGGATGCATGGCGGTATGAAATTTAGCCATCATCATTTGTGGCTAAGTAATGAACTAATAAAGGGAAAGTTAGAGGTAGTCATTCTATAAGTTATTTTGAGTGAGTATCACTTTCAATTGTCTGCTGGGCTTTAGCCAATAAAAAAGGTTCATCGC